>JBEKIK010000196.1:0-10842 GCA_050011795.1 Thermoguttaceae bacterium
TTCCCGCTTGCCGTAAAGCACGCCGATGCCCGAGGGGCCTAACATCTTGTGTCCGCTAAAGGCCAGAAAGTCGCAATTCAACCGGATAACATCGGTCTTTTGATGCGGCACGCTTTGTGCGCCATCCAGTAGCGTCACTGCCCCGAGTTCATGGGCGCGGCGGATAATCTCGGCCGCCGGATTGATAGTGCCCAGCACGTTCGACAGCGCGGTAAAGGCCACAAGCTTCGTTCGCTTTGTCAATAATTGATCCAGAGTGTCGAGCCTGAGCCGGCCGTCGTCGGCAATCGGAATGTGGCGCAACATCGCGCCGGTGCGCTCGGCCAATTGCTGCCAAGGAACAAGGTTGGAATGATGCTCCATTTCGGTCAGCAGAATTTCGTCGCCGGCGCGAATGTTGGCGTCGCCCCAACTCCGGGCAACGGTGTTGATCGAACTGGTCGTGCCGTAAGTGAAGATGATCTCCTCCGCAAACCGCGCATTGATGAACGCCCGCACCTTCTCGCGCGCGGCCGCGTAAAGGTCGTCGGCTTCCTGGGCCAACTGGTGGATCCCCCGCTGCACGTTGGCATAGTGATTTTCGTATGTATCGACAATGGATCGAATAACCTGTCGCGGGCGTTGCGATGTGGCGGCGTTGTCAAGGTAGATCAAGGGGCGGTCGCCGTGCACCAACCGTCCGAGGATTGGAAAATCGGGCCGGTAACGATTGGGATCGAGTGCGGAATTTATAATTGTAGTCATGAAAGAATTTTCGATTCTCAAATCTCAAATCCCTTTGTTTATCACCGGCAAGGAATTCTTATCCACGGGTGCGTAAATCGCGGCCTGCAATACCCGCCAGGAAAGCAGGCAGCATTTTTGCCTGTTGGGCGTCAATCGGGCCCCGAATAATTGCAGCATGTCGTTGGCGGTGAATTTTTTCACCTCCTCGACGTGCCGGCCGTTGAATTTCTCGACCAGCATGGAAGCCGCCGCCTGGCTGATGCAGCATCCGTCGCCGTTAAAATAAACTTCCTTCATCGTGCCCTTGCCGTCGATCTGCAATTCCATGCGGATCACGTCCCCGCACAGCGGATTGTCGTCTTCGTGCGCATGGGTGCACTTGGGACAATTCCCGCGATGAAACGGGTCCTCGTAATGGTCGAGTATGTGCTCCTGGTATAATTGTTCTTCTTCGGGCGGCATAGCAGTTTTAGGGGGTGGTAAAAAATGATTCAATAATGTAAAAAATAATCCCTTACATAAAAAAGGGTGATATAGACCTCCTTAATAGTCTACGTTTAAAGGCTATTGTCGGCAACCCATCCGGGAAGGACAAATGACGAAGGACAAAGGACTAATGACGAAAGAATGACGAAAAATATAATGACGAAAAAAGAGTGGGCGGTTGACGATGGACAGTGGCTTGTGGCCGGTGGGTGTTGAGCAGCAACAAGGATTCAGGGTTCAGAATTCTGCATTTTTTGTTCCGCGTTCTACCTTCCGTGTTCTTCCTCGTTTTGTCATTCGTGCTTCATCGTTCGTCATTTTTTATTTCATCCTTCATCCCTCATCCTTCATCCTTTTCCTAACAGTTCTTGAACCGGTGGGACATAGTCCCAAGAGGTTTCGACAAGGTGGGCATTTCCGGTTTTACCTCTTGCGGCAAAACCGCCCAGGTTCAAGAACCGGGGCTACCCACTAGCCGTTTTCATTTTGACCTTCGTCTTCTCTTCCCCCTATTATTTTGGCCGTTACCAGCCAGCGGAGTTCGGCGCCGCCGATCTCTACCGGGCCGTCGAAACGCAGGGCAGCTATGGCGCCTTTGGCAAAGCGGATCGAAGCGTTCGACTGGCCGATAAGCGCAGCGGTCAGTTGGCCGACATCCGGGGCATGACCGACCCAGGCGATCTGAGAATGTTCGTCGGCCTGCCGGGCGGTCCAATTAAGCAGGCTTTCCAAGTCGCCGTGGGGAAGGAGTTCCTGCCGGTCGATCACTTCCGGCCGGTCGATCAGGCCTTCGGCCAGAATTTGCGCAGTTTCCCGGCATCGAACGGTGGGACTTGCGACAATAAGCGAAGGCGTCATGCCGCGCCGGCTTAAAATGCCGACCATGGCGGCAAAACGTTTACGGCCCTTTTTGGTCAAGGGACGTTGAGTATCGTCGGGCCATTGGGGATCGCCGTACTGCCCGGCCCAGGCATGGCGAATTATGTAGAGATCCATGAGTTTAGTGGTTAGTGGAGAGTGGTGAGTGAAGAGTGGTTTTCGGTTTACAGTTTTCAGTTCTGCATTCTGCGTTCTGCGTTCTGTGTTTTTATTTTTTATTTCACACGCCAAAGCGTATCGTCGTCAATCCCCAATTCGCGTTGGGTCGCGGTAATTGCGGTCTTGAAACGCCGAGCGTCTTGTGGATAACCGGCCGTGGGCGCAAGGCCGGGTACGCAGGAGCACCAAAAATCGTTGAACGGTTGCATGGCCAATTCGCGGAGGTATTTCGAGGCCATCGAAGCCAGGGCGGCCGGCAGGCAGCGCTCGGCGTTGACGCGGAAACAAAACTCCATCCGCCGCCCACTGGGCCCGAAGCGATAAACGCTCTGTTGCCGACTTTCGCCGTGGATTTCGATCATGAAATCGGGGAAATGCTCGGCCAGCAGCGATGCATAGCGATTCCGCCCGCCGTGTTTGTCGCAGACGACCGAGATCGGTTGGGCATCAAGTGGAGATATTGTTTGGGTAATCAACTCCAACGTGAGATGCGACAACAGTGCGCCTTTCGATCCGTATAGTTCCAACAGTCGATTGAACTCTTGAGGAAATACAGCCCGGCTGCCGAGTGCAATCAGTTGTACTCCTTCGGACAAGATCGCGTCGCGCAACCCGGGGCCGTGCACGGACCAATCGCCGGCCACGACGTCTACCGGGACCGGGGCATCGTACTCGCTGTACCAGGGGCGTATTGAAAATTCATCCGCCGCGTGCGATGCCAGCGTGCGCCAGGCTTCGCGCCAGGTGCGAGGTTGCGTTTCCAAAAGCGCCCAGGCGGCCCACAGCCCGCGCTCCAAGTGCCGCAGATCGCCGCCGGAGTTGTAAAGGATTTTTGAATCGGCGACCACCATGCACGGGGCTGGAAGTTCTTGGGCTTGTTTATGCGAACAGGCGATCAGATGTCCCAGCCGACCGAAAAGATCCTCTGCGCCAACGCCGTCGGGCGCTTGCCAAACCGAGGCCGAGATCACCAGCGGCCCAAGATTCGGCCCGTAACCGGCTTCGTCGGTACCTATGAGGTAGCCCATGCAATGAACATATCAACTTCAATCTTCCCATACCAGGGGGTCGAGACTTCCTGAGCAGAAAACATCGACTAAAATGAAATGATACATGTCAAGGAGAAATTAACATGACGGAAATTATATTTCAAGTTGAGGAAGATCCCGAAGGTGGATATATTGCATAGGCTCTTGGGGCTTCTATTTTTACCCAGGCTGATACAGTGGAAGAACTGCGTTCGATGATTCGCGACGCGGTGTGTTGTCATTTCGAGAACCCGGAGCAAAGGCCCAAAATGATCCGGTTACACTTTTGCCGTGATGAGGTTATTGCCACGTGACTGCGGATTCTTCACCGTTGCGCGTTGTCCAACTTACTCCGCCGGGGCGCGGGGCGGTGGCCAGTGTTTTAGTGGAGGGACCCGGCGCCGCCGAGGCGGTGCAAGCAGTGGTGCGAGCAAAATCCGGCCGGCCGCTGGCCGATTTTCCCCAAGATCGGCTGGTACTCGGGTGTTTTAACCGTGAAAACGGCGAGGAAATCGTCGTGCGGCGACGCAGCCCGCGGGCGGTCGAATTGCATTGTCACGGCGGATACGCGGCCACGGCCATGATCGAAGAAACCCTGCGGCAACGAGGCTGCCGGGTTATCGACTGGCGGCAGTGGGTTGCCGAGAGCCAATCGGATCCGAACATCGCCTCTGCGCTGGCGGCCTTGGCCGAGGCTCCGACGGAGCGCACGGCCGGCGTATTGCTGGACCAGTATCACGGCGCGCTGCGCCGTGCATTTGATGCGACGGAGCAAGACATTGAAGAGAAGAATTTCGGCTCGGCCCGGTCGCGGGTGGAATCGCTTTCGGCTTACATCCCATTGGGATTGCACCTGACAAAACCCTGGCGCGTGGTAGTGGCCGGCCCGCCGAATGCCGGCAAAAGCAGTCTGATCAACGCCATGGTCGGTTTTCAACGGTCGATAGTTTATCACGCGCCGGGCACTACTCGGGATGCTGTAACCGTGACCACGGCCATGGACGGCTGGCCGGTGGAACTGTGCGACACGGCCGGCCTGTGCGCTGAAGCCGAGGGGATCGAAAAAGCCGGCGTCGATCTGGCCCGGCGGCTGATAAGCGACGCCGACCTGGCGGTTTTGGTTTTCGATCTTACGTCGGACTGGTCGGCATCGGATCGAGCATTGGCCGATAGCCTTCCAAACGCCCTGATAGTTCACAACAAAGTTGATCTTATTGACGTTTGCACGGCGAATGAACCGAGGCCGACCAACGGGAGGCCGGAAAATGGGCTCCCAAGGTTTGCACGCCAGACCATTTTCCAGGCAAACATTAATAAGTTCGCCAAAGACAATCGTCCGAACGGTCTTTACATAAGCGCACTGACCGGTGCGGGAAACGATGAGCTTATCAAAAAAATCGCCGACCGCCTGGTTCCCTTTCCCCCTCCGCCCGGCGCGGCCGTTCCGTTTACATCGGAACAGATCGAACAAGTACGGCGTTTTATCGGGATTTTGAAGTCAAATCATGTTTCAATCCCATAAAAGCGGCTTCTTCCATTTCCACTCGTTCTTGAATGATGTTCGTCAGCCACTCAGCCACGTTGGTTTTTCGATGCAATCGGGCAAGAAAAGCCGCTCTTGCGGCAAGGTTGGCGGGAATAGATAAAGAAGCCGGTTTTGTTCGACGCACGCGAATGGGTTTTTCCCAAGCTGAATCTTCATCGACTTGAGATATCACAAGCCGGTCAATGTCTTTTTCGGACGATTTCTTTTTTGTCTTGTCTCTTGTACTCATATTGACCACCCAGTTATGATACGGACAACATTCCTATATTTAAGTTAAAAAATAATTTTGAGTCTTCTTCCGCCTATGGTCCTGCCAATCAATTGATAACGGTCTCGATATGACTTATTGCGCCGAACCTCAAAATCATAATAAAAGCATTCAACAGCCTCTTCAAACGTTATGCCGTGTGCGGCAAGTTCATCTTGTTCAAAATCATATTCGAATTCGGCGGGGATAAATTTATGCCAATTAACCACTCTATTATACTCCATTTATCAATCTTGAATAGAGGATGACGATAAGTATTACCACCATCGATTTGTTTGGGTTTTAAGCTCAAAAGTTTTTATTTCTTGATCTTTAGCATAATGAGCTAAGTGCGATTTCGACATTTTCCAATATGAGTTGCGTTCTGTTGGGGGACAGAGTTCACGCAATCTGGACATTGGTAAAATGAAACCGCGCACTAGGTCGGCAGCATCTATGACGATGGCAAAGTATGGTTTGCAAGAAAAAGCATTACATGCCGATTCGATCTTCCGAAAATTATCGGCAGGAATGTTCAACATTTCTGTTTCCTTACCGGAAATGCGGCACCGACTCTTGACCGAGATCCCCATAAGTTCATCAGACTTAGAATTGCGTGCAATGAGGTCAATACCCGTGTGATCTACACGTGCGCACTCGAAGCCATACTTAGATAGCCAATATAAAACTAGGGATTCTGCAAAATCGCCTGTCATCTTTGAATGGCGCGAACTTTTAAGAATGTTCATGTTTCAATTCCTTGTCGAAAAAATCGCTGTTTATAGTTATTTTGACTTTGGAATAGAGACAAATTTTGTGAACCAAATATAAAAAAATCCAATATCAAGATACTTCCTGTAGCCCTGCAAACATTGCCTATGTTATCCATCTTAGCCTTTTTTCGCCAGTCCCATTGTTCAAAATGATCTTATACAGGCGACACCATCCCTTTTTCTCCGATTTTTTAAGCAATACAAGAGGGAATTAGGCATTTTCCTATGGACTCGATTTGGCCGGAATGTGTACACTTCCCCGGTTTTTCCAGCGGCGGGAGTATAAGTTCGTTTTCCTTGTCTAGCGAACTTGCAGTCCGGTTCCGGGAAAACATTTACCAAATGTATTAATGGGGCAGCCTGCAACGGCTATGGAATATTCACTTCCATAATCAAGAGATCCGATTTGCTTGGCGGAGTTCAAGGAGGAACGCGCAATGCAGTTTAAATCTATAAAGTGGCCCGGACCGATCGCTCTATCGACCGCGATTCTGATGGTGTTTGTTTATGGCGCGCTTCGAGCCGAGGAAGAAGCCGATAATTCCGCAACCGTCGCCGCGGACAAAACGTCAAAAGGCATTTCTACGTCGGCCAAAAGCAAGGCTGATCCAAAAGAAGAAAAAATCGACGAAACGACAAATCACGACGAAACCGCTCCGGCGGCGGAAAAAAAACTCGAACCGGTGGCCGATACCGACGAAACAGGCCCAACGGTATTGGAGACGGCCAGTTTCAAGGGCGTTACTCCGGGCGTGACGACCCTCGAAGAAGTGGAAAAACTATGGGGCGCACCAAAGGAAATTTTCAAGCAAAACGATCTGATGACGCAGCTCTATTCGATCGAGCCCTTTGACCGGGTGGAGGTAAGTTACCTGAAAGATCATCAAGATAAAGTATCTTCCATTGTTATCCGTTTCGAAAAGCCTTTTCCGGCCGACAAAATCGCCCAACAACTGGACATGGCCTCGGTAAAGCCGGTGCTGGTCTCCAACGAAATGGCGGAAATCCTGGGCCAGGTATATCCGGAGCGAGGCGTGCTGCTGGCCTTCGAACCCAGCCCGGAAAAAAGCAAACCCTCCATGAAAGTCACCCACATAATTCTCGAGCCCCTAAATGCCGAGCCTTTTATCCTGCGGGCCGAGACCGAGATGGACAGCAGCTACGACTTGTGTTTGCACGACTTGGAACAGGCCTTGAATCTGCAAGCCGACAACGCCCGGGCGAATTGGCTTTTAAGCCGGGTGCTATCGGCCGGCGATCAATTGCAGAAGGCCGAAGCGGCCAGCGAGAAATCCGTTCGGCTGGAGCCGGACAATCCGCGTTATCGCATCACAAGGGCGCAGATCCTGGGCCAGGTGGGCCGGCTGCCGGAAGGAATCAAGGAAGCGCAAAAAGCGGTGGATATAAGCAACGACCGCCCGCACATTCAAGCCCGCGCTCTTTGTTTGCTGGGCGATTTCGCCGCTTCAGGTCCAAAACCGGATTATCGAAAGGCGATAAACTATCACACCCGGGCGGTCCAGGCGGCCGATGCCGTGTCCGGCGATCCGCATCCGGCAGTTCGGCTGGCGGCCAAAGAGGTCTTGGTAGATGCGCATCTGGGTACGGTTCACGACATCGCTTGGGGCGATTGGAAAGACAAGGACGTCGCCGTAAGCAAGTGGCTGGAACGGGCCGCGTCGTTCGCCGACGATCTTGTGCGGAATGAAGGCGGATCAGAGGAAAATCAATTCCGCGTTTACACCCGGGCCCTGAAGGCCTGCGTGGGTTTGCGCGGCAAGACCGATCCCAAGCCGTGGATCCAAGAGGCGCTGACCCACGGCAACGCACTGATAGATTCCGCTACGGATCCCGTTCGTAAAGCCCAACTTCAATGGGACTTGGGGCTCGCACTTTACGATGCCGTGCAAATATATCAACTCCGCTCGGATCATGCGGCCGCCTTAAAATACGCGCAATCCGCGGCTGAATACCTGGAAAAAGGACATGAGCGGAAACAGACGCTAACCACCGCTTACGTCCTGGGCAGGCTATACTTCCGCGTAGGAGCGATTCACGCCATCCGCGATAAAAATCATGAGGAGGCGATTGTATGGTTCGACAAGGCGGCGCCGCTTTTGATGAAACCGCTTCCGCCCGAGTCCGAGGGCGACTTGGGCCGGGAGGGCGAAACTTTCGTGAGCATGGGCGTTTCGTTTTGGGAGGCCAAACAACGCGACAAGGCCGTGGAACTCACGCAACACGGCATCTCCTTGATTGAACAGGCCGTCAGGCAGGGAACGCTTGAACGATCGGCTCTAGTCGTTCCTTACAACAATCTCTCCGTCATGCACCGGCAACTCGGCGCAATCGGCAAGGCCGAGCGATACCAGGAAATGGCCGCCAAGATCAAAGATAGCAAATTGAAATAATCAATCGCCATACCAACTGTATATTTAAAACATTCAAGCCCGCGGGTTGCAGCCCGTGGGCTTTTTAGTTTCAATTACAATGTTGCTTCAATTCCCATTACCCCATTTCTTTTTTCGCATTCCAACAAATTATAATCATGTTCTCGCGAATAAAATTGTTGTGCCTGTTCGTCGTTATCATGGATTTGGTTCTTCTGGGAGTGATGGTTTATTACACATCATGGTTGTTCATGCTGGGATTTGTTTTTATCAGCGGTATTATAGGCGCTTGGCTGTTAAATAATGGGTTTTACAAGTATGGGAATAGAATTGGCAAAATATCTACTGTCGATGAAATGCCGGCTGATCTGTTTTTGCGTATGATTGCCCATTTTTCGGCAGGCGTGCTGTTCATTGTGCCTGGAATTCTGACCGATCTTGCGGCTTTGGCACTTATCTCGCCGGCAGGAAAACGGTTGACGCGAATTTTGATCACATCGCTGTTTGGGCAGATGTTTTCCCATCTTTCAAATCGGAATTATTTTTCCGGCTCGACCGATGAAAAGCCGGCCAAGGATGAGATTATTGACGTTCAGGTCACAAATGGGGATGAGAAAACGCCGGGAAATGGGCGGTAAATCGCCTCTGTTTTTCCATCCGGGCGAGAAATATACTGTGTAGAGAGGAAAACCTATTATGACATCCATGCTCGATCAATCCGCACGACCCGCCTACGATTTCTCCGCGTACAAATCTCTGGAAAACGACGCACTTACCGATCGGATCCGCCAAGTCCGCCGCCGCCTGGGCCCGCGACTTTTGATCCTCGGACATCACTATCAGCAGGATGAAGTGATCGCCTTAAGCGACCTGCGCGGCGACAGTTATCAACTTGCCTCCATGGCGGCTTCGCACGAGCAATGCCGGGCGATCGCCTTTTGCGGCGTGCACTTCATGGCAGAGACGGCCGACATCCTGGCCAATCGGCCGGAGCGCTTGGCCGCCCGAAACGGCGAGCGTGTAAAGGTGATCCTGCCCGACCTTGCCGCCGGCTGCTCGCTGGCCGACATGGCCGACATCGCCCAGGTCGAGAATTGTTGGCGGCGGCTCGGCGAACTGATCGACGCCGGAGACGTGATGGCGATTACTTATGTCAATTCGGCGGCCGATTTGAAGGCCTTTTGCGGCCGGCACGGCGGTATCGTGTGCACGTCGGCCAACGCCCAGGCGGCCCTGGATTGGGCCTTTGCCCGACGCGGCCGAGTGCTGTTCTTTCCAGATCAACACCTGGGCCGCAACATGGCCAAGGCGATGGGCATCTCCTTGGAACAAATGCCGCTCTGGGATCCACATAAGGATGGACTGGGCGGGAACACCCCCGAAGCCATCCGGCAAAGCCGTGTGATTCTCTGGCAGGGCGATTGCAGCGTGCATCAGCGTTTTTTGCCCAAGCACGTGGATTATTTTCGCCAAAAATACCCTGGCATAAAAATTCTCGTCCATCCCGAGTGTTCGATGGAAGTGGTCGACAAGGCCGACGTTGTAGGCTCGACCGGGCGGATCATCCAAGCGGTCGAGCAATCCCCGCCGGGCACAAAATGGGCCATCGGCACCGAATTGCACCTGGTCAATCGGCTCAAGCGTCAACATCCCGAACAAGAGATCCACGTGCTTTCGACCATGGCCTGCGCGTGCCCGACGATGTCGCGCATCGACCTGCCTCATTTATGCTGGGCATTGGAAAATTACGCCGCCGGCACGCCGGTCAACGTGATCGAAGTAGCCCCCGAGACCAGCCGCTGGGCGCTTGAGGCTCTTAAACGGATGCTGGAAGTGAAATAACGCCCCTCCAAATGGCGGGTATCGTTTCATTCGTTATTCCTAATAATGTTGTTGGTTTTAATGTCTTTGCAATATTTTAACCCTTTGCAAATTGTATGAGAAAATGCTCGGAATTGCGGCGTTTTTCGGGCCGAAGGCCCTGAGTTCTCCAAGCCCAGGGCAACGCCCTGTGGATGATGACCCAAACCATTCCCGATTCGACTTCCGCAGAGGTCAAAAGGAACGATTGGTCCGTTGGACCGACAAACAATTTCCTTTCTCCCTCAATCCCCAGGGTGTTGCCCTCGTTGTTATACACAAATTGATGGGTAAGAATGGCGAGGGCCGTTTACGGCCCTTGACCGCGTAGCGGTATTAGGCCCGGCGTTTACGCCGGGTCGAGAAAATCCGATAATTTGATGTTGGGTTGTCAGGCCCGTTCACGGGCCTCCTGTCATGCCGGAAAACAGGACGCCCATGAATGGGCATGACAATGTTCAGTGGAAAAAGCAGTAGATGAGAGCGGTGATAACAAACCCGGCGTAAACGCCGGGCCTAAAACCGCCATCGGCGGAAACGCCCGTAAACGGGCGTGTTTTTGCCGTCTCTACGAATTATCACCGCATCAAAAATGTGTGCAACAACCAGGGCGTTGCCCTGGGCTGGAAGAACTTCCGCCCCTGCGGGGCTGCAAAAGGCTAAACAGTTTCATGCACCCTACTTTTTCGGCCCGCCTTCCTCGGGCATGGGGATATTCGGGGTGAGATCGGGCGAGGGGGCGGCTTCT
>JBEKIK010000197.1:0-4812 GCA_050011795.1 Thermoguttaceae bacterium
ATGCTATGAATTTATTGTAATTTTACGCGGACTTGACGTAATCGACGAAGATCTCGCCGACAATTTGTTCGAGGCCGGTTGCGACGATGGTTCGCCTTTTTTTTCTTGCGGAATTGCCGGTGTTGGTTTTAGCCGCGAGGCGGAATCACTTGAGGCGGCGATCCGCTCGGCGGTTGCGGACGTGCAAAAAGCGGGTTGCACTGTGGAACGGGTCCAAATCGAAAGCGATTCGCCACTGCTCGCTAAAAGCAACACTCCATAAAGGCATTCGATTATGGATTGTCGCCTGATTGTCCTCATTCCTGATCAGGCGAAATTTTATTCGCTTTTAGATGAAAAAATATAAGTGGATGATTTGAAAAATGGTTCCTGACACTCTATTCCCTGCCCAATCCCTTATCATCGTTACTAAGGAGCAACTTCATGAAAATCTCAGATGTCATAAATTTTCTAAAAGATGCTTCCGCCTTAGCGGGAATTGCGTTGAAAATTAGAGACTGGTTCATTTCTGTTGCGATTGGGCGGCATATCGATCCCGCGCTAAAGACCGCACTGGATAAACTTTCGAAAGACGCTAGCGCAGACGACATCGTCAATGTTCTCCGCCCATTCTACTTAGCGAAAGGGGGCGACGTGCAAGTGAAAGCCAGACATGATGGCGGGGGCGATGTTAGTCTTGCTGACGTGAGAGTTGAGGGCGGTTCGGGCCCAGGTGGCGGCGGAAGTGCGATAATTACTGCCGGTGATGGAGGTCCTCACGGAAAGGGCGGCAATATCGAGATAAAAGGAGGAGTAATCAAGGGTGGTGACGCGAAATAAGGGATCGAAGAGCCCGAATAATTACCTGGGAAAATTTCACTTCGTTTTGACAAAACCTACTTGATTTCCGAATATCTTGAGATGGAAATGCTGAAGAAATCAAAGGTTAAACAATGATCAATCAGAAACCGAGGGGAATATGTGAAGGCTGTGGTAATTCTCCAAGGATACTATCATCTTTCAATGGAAAGTGGCTCTGTCGGACATGTTTCTTAGAAATTCAAGGGCCGTATCAGCGTGGAAAATGTGAACGATGCGGCAATGCACATCGATTATTAAAAAAAAAGCGCAAAAGTGGACAGTGGGTGTGTCGGACATGTTTGTTACGATGTCAGCGTGGAAAATGTGAAGGATGTGGCAATGCACCCCGACTGATAACAAAGATCGAAAGTGGACAATGGGTGTGTCGGACATGTTTGTTAGAGATTCACGCACCGACTCAGCCAGAGAATTCCGTGGCACCCTCAGTTGCTGGCATTCCACATTTTACCAGCATTGCCGAAATCGAAGCAAAAGATGAATCTTTTGGGGATTATCCAAGTAGAAATAGCAATAATTATGCTTTTGATGAACTAGTTTTTATCTATCGTCGTTATGCTCAATTCAAAGGCTGGAATACAAGTGAATGTGTAGTTCGTGACAAGGTCGAAGGTTGGGTGGATAGTATGATCGGTCCGGTAGGACTTGCCATAGATTTCTATGAGACCGGAAAAGACAATGCAAAACACCTCGGTTGGGATGCCGAAGCCAGAGCATCAAACGTCTCCAATATACATATACAAGATATACAACATTTTTTTACGAAAGTTGTGGGAGTAACATATAAGAATCACGATGGCACATCCAGACAGTCAATAATATCTAAATGTCATAAATTAGAAACGTTGGATCTTAAAATTGAAGATGATAATCCCGTTGATCCTAACGCGATTATGGTCTGTAAACTTAGTGGAGAACAAATTGGACATTTGAATGCAAAACTTGCTAGAGAAGTCGCTTTAAATTCGCGAAAAGGCTACCAGTACTCTACTCATATCACGGCAATTACTGGCGGTGATAAAGATCATCCGACGCAGGGCTGTAATCTATTAATTACAGTGGCGAAACCTGGGGTAAGTGATCAACAAGTTATTGATTACTTTAATCGCATTATTGCTAATGATAAAGGTTTATTGCAAGAGTTGGGAGTAGATAGTCTTACTGCTATACCATCAAAAGAATAATTCTAGATACTACATAATGAAAAGTATGGAATACATAGTGCGAATAGGCTGCAAACTGATGAATCGATTCGGCCGTTTATTGCCGGGGATGTTTTTGGCTTGGGTGCTTTGCTATGCGGGGGCGATTATCGCGGCCGGACAGGCTTTGGCAACCGAGGTGGTATTAAAAGACGGCCGAGTGCTTCGCGGCAAACTGGGCGAGACCACCGGTCTGGCGGATAATCCAATTCCGTCCAGTCCGGACGGCGAAGGTCCTAACCCGCTTGTTTTGTTGATGGACAATGATCTTAGCCGCACTTTTGTTTCTAAACGGTTGATAAAGGAGGTCCGCCAGGATGAGGCCGGACACGGCGAGGAAAAGTTCAACCTTCATCAACGCGTGATGCGTAACGGCATGACCATTCGCAGCGTGGGCCCGGCCATGCGCGTGCAGCCTTTCGACGAATTCGGCCGGCGGATCTTCACTATGTACACGGTAAAAGGCCCGGTGGACATAATTCAAGGCATCACCGAGCTAACGCCCCGCTGGGCCAAGGTCGAGGGCATTACGCACGTCTGGGACATGCGCATCGCCACCAGTTCCATTCCTCTGGAAGAGCTGCAAAAGATTCTGTTGAAGCAGATCAATCCCAAGGACGTGGAGAGTTACAAGAAAATCGCCCGATTCTATTTGCAGGGCGATCGGTACGGAGAGGCCCGGCAGGCCTTGGACGATCTGTTGCAGGCGTTTCCCGAGCGGAAAGACCTGCAAGAGCAGTTGGCCCCTTCGATGAGGGCGATCAAGCAGTTGTCGGCCCAACAGCTTTTGGCGGAACTGAGGTTGCGGCGGGAGGCGGGCCAGCACGTTTTGGTTTGGGAGGGATTGAAGAAATTTCCTTCGGACGAGGTGGGCGGCGAAATCCTGCAAGGCGCCGGAGATATGCTGCAAGACTATGAGACCAAGGCCGCCCGGGGGGTTAAAGTCCTGGAAAAGATCGACGCCTTGCTGCCCAAGATTTCCGACAGTTATCAGCGAGAAGAGCTTCGGAAAATCCGCCATGAAATGGCCGCCGAGTTGGGTTTCAACACCGTGGACCGCATGGCCGCTTTCCTGCAAAACGCCGACGACGCCCAAATGCCGGCCCAAGAGAAACTGGCCCTGGCCGTAAGCGGTTGGCTATTGGGCAGCGATTCGGCTATCGATCAATTGCCGCTGGCTTTGTCGATATACGGTATCCGCCGCCAATTGCGGGAGTATTTAATCGAGCCGGTAAGAATCAAGCGCGAAGCGATTCTCGACGGTCTTAAATCGCAAGAAGGATCGTCGCCGGGTTTGATCGTGGATCTTTTATCGCACATGAAACCGCCGGTGGATCCGCCGGAACTCCTTTCGCCCGAGCGGCCGGGTTATTACAAATTGGAAGCGCCGGGATTGCCCAAGGAACCGCCGGTTACGTATTGGGTGCAACTTCCGCCCGAATACGATCCTTATAAACTCTATCCGGTCATTGTGACTCTCAATGGCGCGGGCAATACGGCGGAAAGCCAGATCGATTGGTGGGCGGGCGATTGGGTTAATCCCCGCGTGGCGTCGGAGAAAAACTTAGACGCCTCCAATCCTCCTGCGCCCGATGAGAAAAAGCCCGACGAGAAAAAGCCCGATGAGAAAAAGCCCGATGAGAAAAAGCCCGACGAGAAAAAGCCGGCGGAAAAAGCCCCGGCGGTTCCCATGTCCCGCAACGGTCATGCGGCGCGCTACGGTTACATCGTCATCGCCCCGCAGTGGACCGTGGAACATCAAAAAACATACAACTACTCGGCCCGGGAACACGCGGCCGTATTGAACAGCCTGCGCGACGCCTGCCGGAAGTTCTCGATCGACACCGATCGGGTTTACCTGTCGGGCTATTCCATGGGCGGCGACGCGGTTTGGGACATGGCCCTGGCCCATTCCGATCTTTGGGCGGGCGTGATCCCCATCTCCGCGCTGGCCGACCGCTATTGCGATTTTTATTGGGAAAACGCCAAATACGTGCCTTTTTATGTGGTTCTCGGCGAACTCGACGGCACGAGACTCCAGAAAAACGCCCTTGATCTGGACCGTTACTTTAAGCACGGCTACGATGCCACGGCGATAGAGTACGAGGGGCGCGGCCACGACGATTTTCACGAAGAAATACTGCGAATCTTCGATTGGATGGGCCGGTTCCGCCGCAATTTCTTTCCGCGGGAATTCACCTGCTCGACGATGCGCGATTGGGATTGTTTTTTCTGGTGGGTGGAACTGGACGGCTTGCCGCCCAAAACACAGGTCGATCCCGAGCGTTGGCCCCCGCCGGCCGGAACTCGGGCCGCCCAGGTAAAAGGGAAAATCACCGGTAATAATATCAACATCTCTGCCGGAAGCGCGCAGGTAAGCGTGTGGCTATCGCCGCAGATGGTCGATTTCAAGCAGCGCGTGAGCATCGTTGTCAACGGGCAGCAGATCTACGCCAAAGAACCGTTTGTCCAAGGCGATCTGCGCACGATCCTGGAAGACGTCCGCACCCGCGCCGACCGCCAGCACCCGTTCTGGACCCGCCTGGACAGCTCCACCGGGCGGGCGCGGAAGTGAGCGGACAGTGAAAAGCGGGTTTGATCGCGAACTACATGCCCACGACAAGCGTGGGCATGGCACCAGTGCCTCTTGTGGAATAAGAAGTGTCCCCAAGTTGCTCAATAGATCAAGACATACCAATTCATCAAGATGAATACTCGGGCCGGCGTCACTAACGACAATGGGTAATTCAAT
>JBEKIK010000198.1:0-4795 GCA_050011795.1 Thermoguttaceae bacterium
AAATCCTCACGAAAGATCAACGCGACAAATTCGATAAGCTGAAGGGAGTAAAAACTGACATCAAACTTCCTTCTACCAAGATGAGCTCTAGCATGCAAAGCCGAAGCGATTCCGGCGGGAGCGGAGAAGGAAGGTGACATCCCAGTCTGATTGCCAGTTTTAATCTTGAGTTGGTCTAAATTTTGGCGGCTTTTCTATTTCCGGGAATTCTCCCGTTTTGTGGTTGACCTGCGCAAAAGGTGTGATGTATACTAAAGTCCACTTATTCAATCGATTTAAGCCTCCACAGGCCGAGGTATGGGCAAACCGGAACCGTAACGGTATTGTAGTGGTTTCGGAGAATAGATATTATTCCTGCTCGTTTTCAAGACGAGGAGAAAAACCATGGCACAAACATCTTCCATCGAGTGGACAGAATCGACGTGGAATCCGGTGACCGGATGCACGAAAATCAGCGCCGGCTGTGCGCATTGCTATGCCGAGCGCATGGCAAAGCGTTTGAAAGCGATGGGACAACAACGCTATCGCAACGAATTTAAGGTCACGCTTCAGCCAGATGTGCTCGATGCGCCCCTGCATTGGAAACGGCCGCGAATGATTTTTGTCAACTCGATGAGCGATCTTTTTCATGAAGATATCCCGGCCGATTACATCTCCAAAGTTTTCGCTGTGATGCAAGATGCCTCGCAACATACTTTTCAAGCCCTGACCAAGCGTGCCGAACGTGCTTTGGATTTAGCCCCTGATCTCCCTTGGCCCGCCAACGTTTGGATGGGCACAACTGTTGAAAGCGCCGATTATCTGTATCGAATTCGCTCTTTGGTACAAATCCCCGCCAAGATACGATTCCTTTCCCTCGAACCATTGCTTGGTCCGATACCCAAATTGCCGTTAAAAGGTATCCACTGGCTAATTGTCGGCGGCGAATCAGGACCGGATGCCCGACTTATGCAATCGAAGTGGGTTTTTCAAATCCGGGATCAGTGTCAAGAAAGCGGAGTGCCGTTTTTCTTCAAACAATGGGGCGGGGTGAATAAATCCTTGGCAGGACGTGAATTTGATGGACACCTTTGGGATGAAATGCCCGAGTCAGATTTTTGTCAGACATAGGCTAGACGGAAAAATTTCTTTACCCCACATCACCCAGGTCTAAAGCCTTTCCGTAGCGGCGGAGCATCATTGTGCGGAGTTTGGCGTGTGGCTCTTGGGACAGGCCGGGGTCGGCGGAGACCAGGTTTTGGGCATCGCGGCGGGCTTCGGTCAGGAGGTCGGCGTCGCGGAGGAGGTCGGCGATCAATAGCGGGGGCAGGCCGTGTTGGCGGGTGCCGAAAAGTTCGCCCGGGCCGCGCAGGCGGAAGTCGGTCTCGGCCAACTGAAAGCCGTCGGTCGATGAAACAAATGCCTTCAGCCGTTCGATCGATTCCGGGGTCTGTGGATTGCCGAACACGCAGCAGAACCCGGGAAATTTTCCGCGACTGATTCGCCCGCGCAGTTGATGCAACTGGGCCAGGCCGAAGCGCTGGCCGCTCTCGACGGTCATCAGCGTGGCGTTGGGCACGTCCACGCCCACCTCTACGACCGAGGTGGACGCCAATACCTGGATTTCACCGCGACGAAAATCGTCCATCAGGGCGTCTTTTTCCGCCGGGGTCATGCGGCCGTGGATCAGGGCGAGGCGGAAATCGGCCAGCGGGCCGTTGGTCAGGGCCTCGAAGGTCGCATCCAGGCTCGCGGCGGCCGTCTGGTCCGATTCCTCGACCAGGGGAGTAATGACGTATCCCTGCCGGCCTTCGCGGAGTTTTTTACGGAAGAATTCCCACCACTTATCGCGTTTTTCCTCATTCGCCAGATAGGTATGCACTTTTTGCCTGCCCGGCGGGCAATCGTGCAAAGTGGATACATCGAGATCGCCGAAAAGCGTCAGGGCGATGGTCCGCGGGATGGGCGTGGCGGTCATCACCAGATAATGCGGGTCCAGTCCGGCGTATTTCAACAGCGCCCGCTGGCGTACGCCGAACTTGTGCTGCTCGTCGATTACCACCAAACCCAGCTTGGCAAAGGAAACGTCTTCCTGGATGACCGCCTGAGTGCCGACGACCATATCCACCTCGCCGGCGGCAATTTGCCGCAATAGGGCGCCGCGCTGTGCGCTTGGCAATCCGCCGGTCAACTGCGCGCGGCGGACTTTGCTAGATGCAAGCAGTTTATCCAACGTTAGCACGTGTTGCCGGGCAAGGACCTCGGTCGGGGCCATCAGCACCGCCTGGTATCCATGCGCCACGGCCAAGAGCATCGCGTACACGGCCACCACGGTTTTTCCGCTGCCCACTTCGCCCTGCAATAGGCGATTCATGGGAAGCGGACCGGCCATGTCGCCGGCGATTTCGGCAATAGCCTGGTGTTGGCCCTCGGTCAGTTGGAAGGGAAACAAGCGGCGGATCCGGGCGTCGATCCGGGCCGTGGCTTCCAGCACCGGTGCGCGGCGCTCGTCATGCTGCTGCCGCCGTTTAATGGCCAAGGCCAATTGCAACACGAAAAGCTCTTGATACACGAATCGCCGCCGCGCACGTTCGAGACTTTCCCGGTCATCGGGAAAATGAATTTGCGGAAGTGATTGCCTGATGGGCCAGAGGTTATGGGCATCGAGATATTCGGCGGGAAAAACCTCGTCCAGCGATTCCACGTAATTTTCCACTGCGCCGCTGACGATCTTGCGCATTTGCCACTGTTGCAAACCTTCGGTAAGCGGGTAGACCGGCAGGATTTTGCCAGCCGGCTCGTCTTCATTCTCGGCAAGCGTATCCACGCGCGGATGGTGCATTTGCCACATGAGCCCTTCGTACTTGGGCTTGCCCGAGACCGCCACGCGCTGGCCGTAATCGAATTTTTCCCGCATGAAGGGCATGTTGAACCAGAGTGCGCGCAAATAGTCGGTTCCGGAGCGGATGAGCACGCCCAGCACCGCCTTGCCGGATTGGGACGTGCGCAATTCGATGTCGTCGACCACTCCACGCACGGTTTGCAGCTTGCCTTCCTCAAGATTTGCAATTGCACGTTCGTCGGTAAAATCCTGATAATCGCGGGGAAAATAAAAGAGCACGTCGGCGACTGTATGAAGCTCAAGCCGCTGGAGCAATTCTGCCCGTTCCGGCCCCACGCCCTTGAGATACTGTACTGGCGTGGCAAGCGATTTGGCGGGATTGTAGGGGGAAGCGGTCATTGCCTTATTTTAGAAGGCTGAAGGGGGAAGGCGGAAGGGGGAGAGAAAAAGGATGAAGGATGAAGGCTGAATGCAGCAGGCCGGAGGCTATAGGCTGTAGGCCGGAGGATAATAACTGATTCCTGAAAACTTATTTGGATATATAATCATTGCAGGGCGTCGTGATCGCGGGCGCCATGAAGTATCCGGGCAACTTTGTCTTTCCAAAAAAAGGGGTGGCAGTTTATGTTTAACTGCCACCCCTAGGGTTTTCGCTATATTATGTGGCGTTATTTATCACGCTGTTTTCGGACGATTGTCCAACCGCCCATTGCGGCCAAGGCCACAAAGAGCATGGTCAAGGCGGCCGGTTCGGGAATGGCGATCACCACGTCGTTGCCTCCGGTGAGGCTGTTTGTGGTAGAATCGGCGTTGTAATAAACGCTATATCCCGTAAGGGTCGGAATGCCCGTAATTGGAGAGCCACTCGTCGCATAATTGCTAAAGACGCCGCTTAGCGTATTCGTAGGATCGTTATTAAGCACAACCCAGAACATGTCGCTGGAACTGGGAGTATAGGAGGGGTCGCTTACCGTGAGCGTTCCACCCAAAGTTACAGTATGATTGGATCCTGTGACCAGTAGTTGATCGTAACCGGTGCCTGCGCCGGCGCCGGCAATTTCGGCTTTATAGTCGCCGCTTAGGGTGACGTTTCCGTTGGCGGTCAATTGTCCGGGACTTTCGCCCGGTGAGAGGGTACCTTGCACCGTCATGTTCCCCAGAACCGTGCCATTGCCCCTTATGGTCTTTCCGCTGGCCAATGTATACATGCCGCCGTTAATGGTTGAAACGTCGAAAGTGCCAGACGCAACGTCAATGATCGTGCTGCCAATCGCGCCGGCCCCATCGAGTTTCAACACACCAGCGCTGATCGTGGTAAGACCGGTGTAAGTGCTGGATGCAGTAAGTGTCAGCGTGCCGCCGCCGACTTTGGTGAGCGCCGTGGTGCCAGTTCCATTAATGATCTGACCGGAGAATGCGGTGCTGGAGCCTAGAGCACCGATTTCAAATGTGGCGGTTGTGCTGGCAGTCGCATTTCTGAGGGTTCCGAAGGCGTTGGTGGAAGACAGGCTGCCCAGTTTAACTGTTGCACCATCGACAGTACCGGCATATCCCAGTTGGCCGCGAGAGGTTGAATCCAAACCGTTGACAATCCAGTTGGCCGAAGCCGAACCCTGCACAGCGCCGGAACGGTTCAGGTTGACGTAATGGTTGTTGCCGGAGGCAGCGATTTGTTCGACATCGAACGTGCCTGTGAAGCCGGACAAATCGCCACTCAAATACAAGGTCGGCCCCACCTCGTTAGTAAATGACAGCGTGGGTGTGCCGATGCTGTTGGTGATGTTTTGCGATATTGTAAAGTTCACAGTGTTCTTGAAAGTGCTGCTCGCGGTCACGTCAAAATTACTGGTGGTTAATGTTGAATTGGTTGGACTGGTGCCCGCACTTTGGAGCCAAAGTGTGCCGCCATTTAAGGTGAGAGGGCCGGTGCCGCAAGCGCCGCCATTACCCATTCTGATCTGGCCGGCGGTAACT
>JBEKIK010000199.1:0-4791 GCA_050011795.1 Thermoguttaceae bacterium
CCATGTGGTATAAGGTGGAAGCAAAGACGCAAGGCGCTTTGTTTCCACGCCTTTCGGCCATCTGCCCCATGGCTTTGGCACGTCCGGGTTAATCGCTATCGGGTAGATGAAGTTTGCCCAGTCGTGCCTACGCCGTAGCGAGGCGGGTCTTGGTTCAACCGGGCGATGCCTCCGATCCGCTCGCCGCTATACGTTGAACCAGGAATACCAACAATCGATTGCCCCGAAGTCGCAACGCCTCGTGAAACCGCCCGCGGAACCGGTCCGCTAACGGCCACGCGGCTCACGACGACTTCTTGCGAAACCAACTTCCGGGTTGTTACGGGCACTTGAACCTGCTCAGTCTCAGGCGTCAGCTTTCGGCAGGTGACCGGAAGCTTTACCACTTCGGTCTGCTGCTGCCAGCAAGTTTGCGGCACCCATTGCGTTTCCAAATAAGGCTCGACAAACGGATTCCAACGTCCAACCCAATACGTATCCGCCCTATAAGTCGTCGCCGGGCACCAATAAACCCGGGTAACATCCTTGGTTTCAGTGTAATACTGCTCTTTATATACGGTCCGGGTGGTTTGCTGCATTGTGGTTTCGCAAACCGGGCGTTGCACCGTCCGTCGGGTCTCACAATAAGTGATTCCGTTCTCCTGGTAATATCGCACTTGGTCCCCTGCCGCGGAAGATAGCGAAAAAATCGACGCAACTATCAGAACCACAAGGATTTGACGAATCAACATCATCGCCGTTCCTCGATCATCCATATTACCAGCAAGGCAAAAAAACGTCCGATTGGACTATTCCATCTCTTATTATCGGACTTTTTGGCACAAACAGAGTAGATTAAAGCAGTGGGCGGTGGGCAGTGAGGGGTGGGCAGTTTACTGCCCACTTGAATGTGAACGTATTCGCAAAACCGCAAGCGGTTTCATTCATCCCTTCATCATTCATCCTTCTCACTTCCGCCTTCCCCCGGCCGGATGTGCAAATAGCAGCAGCTTTCGCCGCCGGGTTGATAGGTTTCGGCATGGAACACAAAGCCAGCGGCCTCTAACGTGCCGTAGTCGATTCGCGAGGCGATGCGGCACAAGGCGGCGATATCTTCTTCGGGCAAGTCGGCCTCTTTCCAGGCGTCGCGCAACGGGCAGGCGTGAAATTTAATGTCCAATCCGGCCGCATCGCCGCGGATCAACTCGGGCTGGAACATCCGACCCTCATCGGCAATGCCGCCCAAAAAAGCCGTTTGCAAGCCCGGCAGATCATTAGGGGCGTATTGGGCATATTTTTCCCGTCCTTTTTCCGCCCCGCGACGATATATCGCCCGGGCAAGAATTGCTTCCGCGCGCTTGGGACCAAAATCTCCGCGCAATTCGTCGTAAATAAAATAATAGATTATTGCCCGATTCTTGAACGAATCGTAAAGCTGTTGGCGAAGGGTTTGTTCATTCATGGGAATAGGATTTTGTCTTGGGGTTCAAGTGCAATTCGCGACTCTAATCGCGATCGACCAACCGACCATGCTACGCATGGTGCCCGTCGCGGCTTTACAATAAGAATGCCATCCGTGATTCTTTATTCCCTATTAATTTGTGGCCGTTTTGCCGTGCGGGAGTAATCGCTCTTGTCGCTCGGGGCGAAAACGATCATCTCGTCGGTGGCCAAAAAACGCTGCTCGCGGGCAAGTATGCGGAACCGGCCCGGGTGTTTGCCTTCTACTTCCTGGGCGTATTTGTCCAAGGTGATCACATACCCTTGCGGCGCTTGCTCCAGAAATTGCTGCAACTGTTCGGGATCATCGCAGTATTGAACCGGATGCCCGGCGTAGTAAACCATGCTCTGGCGGAAAAATCGGTACGCGCAAACCGGCGCCGGTTCGGGGCTATCGCCGCGGATCCGGGCCAAAAGCCGCTTGGCGTTCTGATGCCCATCGACCCGCTGCGCGGCAAAGCCGAATACGGCGGTTAAAAAAACCGCCGCCATGCAGGCAAATACCGTTACAATTCGCTCGCGATGCCGGCGTTTGGCATAATACAAACATAAGTAACCGCCGATAATCAGGATCAGTCCGACCAAGCCGATCAGCTCTTCACCGGGCAGATAAATCCGCGCCGCAACGCCGACGGCGACCATAATGCCCAAGCCCGCCGCTATGGTTGTTATCCAGGCGTTCTTCATCCAACCGGGGCCGACGCGGGCCGGCTCGGTAATCCAGGTCTCCAGAAAACAGCCAGTCAACAGGGCCAAGGCCGGATAAACGGGCAAAACATAATGCGGCAGTTTTGTGCTGCATATCGACCAGAAGATAAAAAACACGCCAAACCAACACGTCAAAAGCACGTATCCGTCCCGCCGGGGATCACGATCGCGGATTCGCCGTATGGTCTCGATTATGGTTGGCCCAATAAAAACCGACCACGGAAAGAATCCAATCAAAAGGTAAGGGATGTGCAGCCAAAACGGCCCGCTGTGTCCGAGGATGGGCTGCATGAACGGACGCAGATTAAATTTCGCAAAGAACTGTTCCAGCCATACTCCGTCGGTGCGCAGTCCGACCAAAATATACCACGGCAACGCCACGGCCAGAACCACGACCGCGCCCGTTATCGGGCGGAGTTGCCATAGGCTTCTTAAAAAGTTCATCGGACTAAACAGGCTAAGTACGACAAACCATCTTTTGATGCGGAAAAATGCAATGCCTGATGAAGTGCTGCTCCCGGCGCAAGTGCCGGGATTAAACGGTAACAGGGTATCGTTATTTTCCCGGCGGGAATTAACAATCATCAAAAACAGGCCCAACGCGGCCATGGGCAGCAAGGCGCCCACCGGCCCCTTGGCCAAAATCGCCACGCCAAGGCAGGCATAAAAAAGCACAAAAAGACCAAACTGAGCTATGGATTTATTGCAAATTGCAAATTGCAAATTACAAATTGAAAATTTAGTTAAGGATTCCGATTCATCATTCCCGTCCTCTGAATCCTGAACCCTGAACCCTGAACTCTGAACCCTTGATTGAGCGACAAAGCAAAGCAGTGCCAGCGTGGAAACGAACACCAATGCCGAATCGACAGTGGCCGCCCGGGCGGAAACGGTAAAAATAATTGACGAGGCGGCAATCAAGCCCGCCCATAGGCCGACTCTGGGATTAAACAGCAGCCTGCCCAGGTGATACGTGACGAGCGCCGTGCCCATGCCCAGCAGCGCCGAAAAAAAGCGGGCCCCGAATTCGTTCTGCCCGAAAAGCTCGAACCCGGCGATCATCAGCCAAAACATAAGCGGCGGCTTTTCGGGAAACATGTGACCGTTGAACATCGGCACTACCCAGTCGCCGCGCTGGAGCATCTCCCGAGCGATTGAAGCATAAAGCGTCTCGTCTTCGTCCCACAGCGATGCGGCCCCTAGATAGGTAAAAAAAATGATCGCTGCCGCGGCAATAATCCAACATTGATAACGGGTATTTTGAGTCATCGGTTGACGTTTCCTGGCTTGCGTATTGATTTGCCGACTGGATTTGTTACTTTTCCGGCGCCAATCGACCTTGACAGATTTTCACACGCAGTCTAAGGAATTCTCTAGCATCCACCAACGGCATTTTTCTTGAAAAAATCGGCAAAATACGGGAAAGGGGAAATTTGTGCAAACTGCGGAAGCTGACAAAACCTGCGATTCTATCTTGACATCACGACATCGCTTGATTGTCGATCTGCCTTACGATGGATCTGCAAAACTCTCTGCCGGAAGGCAACTTTTCTGGCTGGCGGTGCCGCTTACATTTATTCTGGCAGGGTTTGTGACATTGACGGTCGATTGCCCTATAGGCCGTTGGTGCGTGGAGAAAAATTGCCCCGCGTCGCTGGAAAATCTGTTTTCCACTATGGAACCCTTTGGCAACGGTTTGGGCGTGGCGATCATCGGCATTACGATTTTTTTCCTGGATCCGCGGCGTCGTTGGGCTTTGCCTCGAATCTTAGGCTGTGCCTATTCCGCCGGACTGGCGGCCAACGGGCTGAAATTGCTGGTCTCTCGCACCCGGCCGCACTCCTTCGACTTTCACGGCGGCGTTTTGAAAACTTTCGGCGATTGGTTCCCCATGGTCAGCGCGGGCAGCATCGGGCAAAGTTTTCCTTCCGGGCATACAACCACTGCCGTAGCCTTGGCCGCGGCCCTGGTCTGGCTTTATCCCCGAGGCTGGTGCCTGTTCCCGGCAATGGCCCTGCTGGTCGGTTGCCAGCGGATCCAGTCCGGGGCCCATTTCTTCAGCGACGTGCTCTGGGGCGCGGCCCTGGGCAGCCTTATTGCCCTGGCCTTCCTAAAAATCGGACAACTTCCCCACTGGCTAGATAACCTGGAGGAAAAATTGAAGGGGGAGGATTTAAGAATAAGGATGAAGGATGAAGGATGAAAAAACTGCTTGCGGTTTCGCAAATATGTTCACATTCAAGTGGGCAGTAAACTGCCCACCCCTCACTGCCCACTATTCGTCTGTCCGCTCAGCGCTGTCGGCTATTTCGTACACGCGATAACGTCCGACAGTTTTGTACGGCAGGCCGGTAAGTTCCGCATATCGATAGGCTTGATTGCCGCGCCGCTGGGGCAAGACAATAACTGAGCCGGGCGGAACTTCAGTCGGCTGATCGTAGAAAATCATTCCGATTTGCTTTTCTTTGAGCCGCAAACGCAAGCCCGGATCGAGATAAAACACCAGCGAGCCGAGTCGTTCTTCGGCCACCAGCAGGCGCACCGGAATCCGGCCGGCTTGGTTGAAATACTCGGCCAATCCCCGGGCAGTGAAGCTTTCGGCCA
>JBEKIK010000200.1:0-4777 GCA_050011795.1 Thermoguttaceae bacterium
TCTTTCCAACGCGGATCCTTGCTGGCCGAAAGGTCAATGGCTCCGCCGCTCTGCCAGAATTGCGCCCAATGCGCAGCGCCGGCCGCCTTGGTCGCGACAAACGTCAGCCGGTCCTCGGCGATTTTCTCGGGGGCAAACCGGCAGACGAACTCCAGCGTGCCCTCGTCCTTGCCTGGCGCTAAAATATATGTGTGCACCTTGTCTTCCCTGAGCTTTGCCCGGCCGGTCCAAGTCAGGCGCACGGCATAACGGTCATTGTCGAGCTGCCGGTCGAAATCGGCCTGCCGGTCGCTCTGCGTCATGCGGGTAATATGGGCGTCCGGCTTTTTCCAGTCCGCCCCCGACGACGAAGGACTGCCGTAGGGAAAGGCCAATTCCACGGTCAGCCGTCCATCGGCGATCAGCGGCGAGTCGATGTGCACGGCAACGGCGTCGTAATCCGGGTGGGCGCAAGTTTCGACCCGCACCACCCGGCCGTCGAACTCGAACCGGCTTTCGATCAGCCCCTGCCATAGATCCAACTCTTGCCGCGGATTGCGGATTTGATCCGGCACGGCTTCTTTGCCGTCGGACCCGGCAAGTCGCAGGGCAAGCCGGCCAAGATTGAAACGATGCGGGTTCTCCCGCAACCACTGGTAAAGTTCTTCTTGCCCCTTGCCACTCGTGGCATAGCCGACCGCGCGCCCGTATGTATCGAACTCCGTCAGCTTAAAATCCTCGATCCTTTTCCCAGCCGGCATGGGAAATGTGTGCCATCCCCAATGCGACATGGTGTTGCCGTAGAACGTCTGCAATCCGGTTACGTCCAATCCGAAGGCAAACTCGCCGTTTCCCACTTGCAGGGCGGTTTGCGGATCGGCTTTGTCGAGCACGACGTTGTGACGGACGACCAGCGCGTGGCGATCAATGGGCGCGGCGTTTTCCATTGCCGACGCCGAGCAGGCACAGAAAAAAGCCAGCAACGCCAGCGTTGTGATGCGTGTTATCATGGGAATTCCTTTAAGAGGCCGCATATCTCGACAGCAGAGCTTTGACATTATTTAATTGTAACCGTTCACGACTTGCAACGTAGTAGGCACACGGCGTGTGCCTACTACATTGACGCAGGATCTCTGTGAACGATTACATTTAATTGGAGTAACAAAAAACCCCGCCGCTCGCAGCAAAGCGAAACGGCGGGGCCGGAACAGAGAAGAGGCCGATGTTAAAATAATCCGTTCCTAATAGTATTTTTAATTATGCCCACAAACGATCAGAACTCATTTTATAAACGGTTGGCCCCCTGGGCATACGTCCATGTGTAATTGTGATAGATTACAATTTCTCACCACACCACACCCTTGATGATAACAAGTATTCCAAAAATGTCCAGGGTCCGGATGCAAAAAAAGTATTAAACCGAAGACGTAAAATTGAAAAATCTAATAAAAAATGCGATATTTGCCTGTTGCTCACCCCAATTGGGATTTTATAATCCTAACTCAACAAAAAAAACCTGGATGCCTGTAATTTGCATACTTACCACTATGATTTAGTCTATATCTGCGAGTTTACGGCCTGTGTTGTTTTTCGATTCACTCTAATTATTACCGTAATCTACGAAATGGAACCACTAGCTGAGTATTTGGCCGTTTGTGAAAAGGCGATCCGGGTAGGGGGGGATATTATCCTGGTCTGGGCCGATAAATTCGAGGTCAGAAAAAAAGGTCCGGCCGATCTTGTGACTCAAGCCGACCTGGAATCTCAACAAGCAATCAGCCGGATTATATGGGGAGCTTTTCCCCGGCACCGCATTATTGGCGAGGAAGACGCCGGGGTGTCCGTCGATGTAAATTCTTCCTTGCAAGGCTCGGAATATCGCTGGATCGTCGACCCATTGGACGGCACGACTAATTTCGTGCACGGAGTACCGCACTATGCCGTGTCTCTGGCCTTGGAACGAAACGGCGAACTGTTGGTCGCCGGCGTGCTGGATCCAATTCAAAACGAATGTTTTACCGCGGCGGCCGGCCAAGGCGCCCGGCTCAATGGCCGGCCCATGCGCACCAGCAGCGTTACAGCATTATCGGAGGCCCTGGCCGTTGTGGGTTTTCCACCCGACGTCAAAGCGGATTCGCCCGATTTGTTGGTTTTTTTACGGGCCATTTTTCATTGCCAGGCGGTTCGCCGCTCCGGTTCGACGGCCTTGAACCTGGCCTATCTCGCCGCCGGCCGATACGATGTTTTTTGGAACTTTTCCGCGAATATCTGGGACGTAGCGGCCGGAATACTATTGGTGCGCGAGGCCGGCGGCGCGATTTGCACTCCTGAAGGTCAAGAATACAGTCTTGATCAAAGACCTTTCCTTTCCGCCGCCAATCCGGCACTTCTCGGCCAATTGCAGAGAATCGTTACTTGATTTTTCTTGGGCCGAAGGCCCGTCTGTTCTCCCAGACCAGGGCAACGCCCTGGTTTCAAGGGTGTACTATTCGGGTATTTCGGCCCAAAGGGCCAACTACTTATGGTTTTGGCGCGTCAGATGAGGTGTAAGGAGGGGATATTACCCCACCACCATGCCCCCCTTACCCCTTATTTTCTCCTTGTCAGACAATTACACTATATTCAGAAAACTTTTCCGGCTTGTTTTTCAACTAAGCCTGCCCGGTGTTAAAATAGGATCTCTTGCCAAAATCTGCCGGCAAGTAAATTGGAGAGAGTGCATTACTTAATCACAAAATTCCGCGGATAGCAGCGACAGGTCTGTTGTCGCTGTGTTGGACTTTTATTGTTTATTCGCAAGACGGCGTACACAAGCCGTCCGCGATCGACAAAACTCCGCCCGTCGAGTCATTGCCCGCCGCGGCCATGATTCGATGACTGGCCGCACTCCCAACGGCGTCTCCGGAACAAAATGCGTCCGCCCGTTGTGTCTCAATTGGGGGGAAGAAAGCGGGACAGGGGGGAAGAAAGCCGGACAGGTCCCATATTGGCAAACTGGATAGCGCTCGATCCGAGCGAATCGCAGCCCCGCCAAATCCGCAAGGATCGTTGGTGGGGCTCGCCCGTCAATCAATCGTTGGCAGGTTGGTTGGCAGTCTGGCGCGCCTGGCCAGTGCTTAGGGGGAGCAACGGCGTGATGCCAGTGCCACCCGACGCCACGCCCAGCCCAGCAGGCCGACGACGCCAGCCTCCAGCAGAGCGAGGCTGGAAGGCTCGGGAACGGTATTGAGATTCAAGTCGACCACATTGCCAACCTCGGTCACGCTGCCCGAGAACCCTGACGGATATCACCCTGGAAAACGGCGAAAATACGCCGCTGCCCGAGGTCAGACCCATGCACTGCCGCCTGGAATCGACCACGGTCGAGGTGCTCCGCCGCGACAATTGAACGGGCAGGCGGGGGATTTGGATACCCGCCGCTTTGAATTTATTTTCCGAAATTTCCCGATATTCTCTTGACATCTTACGGCGGCAGTCGTAAAATTAGCCATTGTACGACAAGTGCCGTAAGAATCGGAGGATCACGATGGCCAAGTCATTCACTTCACTCGGCGAGTTCGAAATCCAGGTCCTGCGCCTGGTTTGGCAAAACCAACCTTGCACCGAGCGGCAAATCAGCGACCTGGTGCAACAGGACCGGGCGGTGGCTCGGACCACGGTGCTGAAAACCTTGCAACGCTTGGAAGCCAAGGGACTTTTAACCCGGGCTCCGGGCGATCCGCCCATCCGCTTCCGCGCCGCGATAGACGAGAAGCGTGTGGTCCCGGTTTTGATTAGCAAGTTCGTCGATGGGATGCTGGCCGGTTCGCCCGGGCCGCTTTTGGCGTACTTCGCCGATTCCGGCAAGCTCTCGGATAAAGATCTCAAGGCCCTGCGGGCAATCGCACAAAAAATAGATAAACCGCCCAAGCGGCAGTAATCGGCGCCTTATGTCAACGATTATTACAACCGTCAATCACTGGGCCGAGGCGTGGCTGGGCATTATGACAGCCGTCGCCTGGCAATCCGCGTTGCTAGTGGCGGCGGCGACTTTGATCGCCTGGTTGCTGCGGCGGGCATCGCCGGTGGTGCGCTACTGGCTGTGGCAGATCGTGGCCGTCAAGCTGCTGTTGATGCCGTTTTGGACGCTCGCCATTCCGCTTCCGACGTGGTGGCAAAATAGTTCGCCCCAGCAATCAATAGTGCATCAGCCGGGAGAAATTGTCAATAAAGAATCGGTTCGGCCGGTTTTTCATCATCCTTCGGGATCAACGACAGGTCCCGGCGCGGACATCGCTCACTTACCGTCGCTCTGGGAAAAAATCGGTGAGATAAAATGGCAGGCATGGCTGTTGTTGGTCTGGTTTTTGATTGTATTCTGGCAACTTGTCCGACTTGTGATACAGCGTATTCGGCTGGCAAAATTGCTTAAACAGGCGGTTCCGGCAAATGCGGGGTTTGCCGGACTGGTGGCAGAACTGGCCGGGCAAATCGGTCTTAGCCGCGTTCCGACGGCCGTGTGCGTCGCCGGCGACTGCCCGCTGTTTGTCTGCGGTTTGGTGCGGCCGCGGCTTGTATTGCCCGGCCGACTGTTGGATTCGCTCGATCAGTCCGAGCGCAGGCAGGTTGTTTTACACGAACTAGGGCATATAAAGCGGCACGATTTATTTTGGGGCTGGCCTGTGGAGATCGCGCGGATCGTTTATTTTTTCAACCCGCTTGTCTATTGGGCGGCGTATCAAATCCGCTTGGAGCGGGAACTGGCCTGCGACCAATTGGCAATGGCCCGCGGCGGCCATCCGCCCGCCGACTACGCCCA
>JBEKIK010000201.1:0-4767 GCA_050011795.1 Thermoguttaceae bacterium
AGATGGCATTAGAAATTAAAGTTTAGCCGCGGCACTTGTGCCGCGAGTAGTGAATTGATAAAAAAACGGCGTACCTTTTTCCTTCATTTTCATTCGAGCCGATATGCAAATGGCGGCAGGCATAAAAAGAATAATTATATCCCTTGACGAATATAGCTTATAGGCTATAATAAACTATGTGGGACGTGGAATATACCGACGAGTTCGGCGTATGGCCAATAAATACCGGAAATTACGAGATCGACTGAGCGCCGAGCAACTCTCTAAGGCGGAAATGCAAGCCAAGGAGATGATGACCGAGATGCTGCTTGCCGAGATCAGAAAATCGGTGGGCCTTACTCAGGAAGAACTGGCGGCCACGTTGGGCATCACGCAACCGAGCATGTCGAAACTGGAAAATCAGGACGACATGCAGGTAAGCACGCTTAGCCGATTGATCCAAGCCCTTGGCGGAGAGTTGGAAATCATCGCCCATCTGCCCAGAGGCGATATCCGAATCCTCCAGTTCAACCAAACAATAACAAATCAGAGCAATGCAGTTTTGTAAAGATAAGATGAAAAAAAGAGCCGCGTGCCATTTTTTCACCTTTCTGGAGAAATCAGATGTCAATCAGAAGGATAGCGCAGCTATTTGTCTTTTCTGTTGTACTTGTCTTGATAGTAGGGATCTCGGCGTCAACGATCCACTATTGGATTAATAGATCAGAAGCGCCTATTAGCGGACGGATTCTGGCCAGATACGAGTGGCCGGAATCGCTTGTTGAGCTTCTTAAAGATGCAGGGCAAAGAAATATTCATGTTACTAAGCTTGTTGTGTATAGTGGCCCACACGATGATTACTATTGGAAATGTGACGCCACGCCGGAGTTGCTTGACTTAATGGTTCACCGTTGGAAACTCTCCCTCGTGAACAGTAATTATAGTGTGGTTCATCTTGTCTATGAATATATGCCGGCAGCTCTTTCATCATTGAAACAAGATAAGGATATTGATTATTACGTTTCTGCCGAGTACCTACCAGGCGGCGAATGGAAGGGACATCTATATTGCGTTATGAATGATAAGACCGATAATGTAATTGTTGTCAGATACTACTACAATTTTTAAGGAGGCAACCGCCTGTGTTCGCCGGAGGACTACCCGCAAGGCATCCAGCAGAAGAGAATAAAAGGAGAATAAAAGGGGACGCAGCTCTTTTTCCATTCTATCTGCACTATGTAGGAGTATCGATTGATCCGTGAATCCACGTTTCGAGATATAATAGGCGGGCGGCGGCGAGGGCCGGGGGCGGCGATTTTGCGCGGGGCGCTTCGACTGGTTGAAACGCTTTATGCACTGGCCATGACGTGGCGCAATCGACGCTACGATCAAGGCAGGGCCGTGATCCATCGAGCGGGCGTGCCGGTGGTAAGCGTGGGAAATATTACCATGGGCGGGACGGGCAAAACGCCGCTTGTCGAGTGGATCGCCCGATGGTTTCGCAATCATCAAGTGCGGGTGGCGATTATTAGCCGCGGTTATCGGGCCGAGGAGGGCGGGCGGAACGACGAGGCCCGCGAACTGGAGCAAAAACTCCCGGACGTGCCTCATCTGCAAAATCCAGATCGCGCGGCCGCCGCAAAGATCGCCGTCGAGAAATTGGAAACGCAGTTGATCGTCTTGGACGACGGCTTTCAGCATCGCCGGCTTGCCCGGGACCTGGATATCGTACTTTTGGACGCCTTGGAGCCGTTCGGATTCGAGCATGTTTTTCCCCGCGGGACGTTGCGCGAGCCACTCGCCGGGCTGCGCAGGGCTGACGTAATAATACTTTCCCGCTCCGATGCGATCGATCCATCCCTGCGGGAAGAAATCCGACGCCGCGTGCGGAGTTTAGCCCCGCGCTCGGCATGGGCAGAGGTCCGGCACGCCGCAAAAGAATTGATCTCGTCAACCGGCCGGCGGGCGGCGTTGGATTCGCTTCAAAACCTTCCGGTGGCTGCGTTTTGCGGACTGGGCAACCCCGCCGGATTCCGGCACACGATTAATTCGTGCGGATACTCTCTGGCCGGTTTCCGCAAGTTTCCCGACCATCATTGTTACTCCCGGGCCGACATGGAATCGTTGGCCGCTTGGGCCGAACGTCTGGGCGCGGCGGCGGTGCTGTGCACGCACAAAGACCTGGTCAAAATCGGCCTGGATCAACTCGGCCGGCTGCCGCTTTGGGCAATTCGGGTGGAGATTGATTTTATCGCAGGCCAAGACGCCCTCGAATCCCGCCTGCTTGCATTGCTAGCAAGAACTGCTCTTGGCTGAAATTAGTCTTGCCGGTATCCTTCGGCGTGACAAATTTTGTCGGGGTGATATTGGCAGGATAATATATGAAGGCAGTTATTTTTCTTCCAAACTGGCTGGGCGATTTGGTGATGGCCACGCCGGTGCTGCGGGCCGTGCGGCGGAAGTTCGGCAAAGACGCCCGATTGGTGGGCGTCCTGCGACCATATCTGGCCGACGTGCTCTCTGGCACGGACTGGCTCGACGAACAATGGTTTTTCGACCCCCGCGCCGCAGATCGCTCCGAGCGGGCCTGGGCCGTGGCAAACCGCCTGCGCCAAGAGCGCTTCGATGCGGCCGTACTGTTGACCAATTCTCTCCGAGCGGCGCTGATGGCGTGGTGGGCCGGGACAAAGCAGCGGATCGGATACGTGCGCTACGGCCGCGGTCCCTTGTTGACGCGAAAACTTTATCCCCGCCGGGTGGGCGGCCGAATCGTACAGGAACCAGTGGTCGAAACCTATTTGACAATCGCCGACGCCCTGGGCTGCGGCCGCGAGTCGGCCCGGCTGGAATTGGCCGTTACCGAGGCTGAAGAACAATCGGCCGACGCCGTGTTTAAACGCCTTGACCTGCGCCGGGACGGGCGGCTGATTTTGCTTAATTCCGGCAGCGCGTACGGCGCGGCCAAGGTCTGGCCGGTGGAATACTTCGGCCGGTTGGCGCGCCGCCTGACAAAACAATGCGATCACGACGTGCTGGTGATGTGCGGTCCAAATGAGCGAGACATCGCAAAGGACGTCGTAAAACATTCCGATAGTTCCCGGGTATTTTCCATGGCCGATCAGCCTTTGGATTTGGGCACGGCCAAGGCCTGCATCCGGCGCGGACGCCTGATGGTCTCCACCGACAGCGGTCCGCGGCACGTCGCCGCCGCCCTGGGAAAGCCGGTGATTACGCTCTACGGGCCGACGCCGCCCGTATGGAGCGAAAATTCCACGCAGCGGGCGATCAACCTGTCGCTGAACCTGGATTGCATCGCCTGTAAAAAGCGGGTCTGCCCGCTTAAGCACCATCGCTGCATGCGCGAACTGAGCGTGGATATGGTTTTTGCCGCGGTCTTAAAAATGCTGGAAAGCTGCCCATCGATCCCTCAACCGCACTTTGTTTCAAGTTCCAAGGATTTGCAGCACGCCGTTGGGCCTTCGGGACCGCGGTTCTCAACGCTTGTGGACGAAAGGAACTTGTTAAATTCAGGGCAAGGAAACATCGCGTCAATATAAGAATCTGGTATTCCGCACATGATTCAAAGTCAAAACGATTCCGCGTCAACCGATCCGGTCAAATTAGGATTTGAGCCGGCCGACAACGGCCGTGTGTGGTTCGACCGCCGCTTTAGCGAACCGCTGCGTCGGGCCGGCTTGATCGGCTTCGAGCAGATAATGACCAGGGCCGATTGCCGGTGCGAAAAATGGCTCGAAGACAGGGAAGTCTGGCACATGCGCGTCCGCTCGCCGGACGACCGGGCCCGAGGCTTATATCTGAAAAAACATCACGTGCGCTCATTGGGCAGCCGGCTGAGAGCGCTCTTGGGGCTTCAGCCTGCAAAGACCCCCGCCCGGATCGAGGCGGCCAACGTCGCCGCCCTATCGACCGAAGGCATCGCGGTGATGCGGCTTATAGCCTACGGCGAGCGGCTCCGCGGCGACGGGCTGCAAGAGTCCTTCGTTATCACCGAGGAATTGGAAAATTACTCGGAAATGCACCGCTACTTGCGGGGACGGTTCGTCCTGTCGCCCTGCGCCCGACGCAGTGCCCGCGATCACGATCTTATGCGGCTGATAAGCGACGTCGCACAAATCGTGCGGCGATTGCACGCGGCCGGGTACAATCATCGCGACCTGTACTGCTGCCATTTCTTTGTAAAGGACGTAGCGCCTGCGCGGCGGGAGATCCGCCTGATCGACTTGCAGCGCGTGCAGCGCCGCCGCTGGTTCCGCCGCCGCTGGATCGTCAAGGATCTGGCGCAGTTGGCGTGGTCGGCCCCCAGTTGTTGCATTAAACGCACGCACAAAATGGCATTTATCCAGGAGTACCTGGGCGTGGACAAACTGCGCGGCGCCGACAAACGCCTCATCCGCGCCGTGCTGCGCAAACAATGCCGCATGGAACGGCGATTGGGAAACGATAATTGAAGAGTGGAGAGTGACGAGTGGAGAGTGGTGAGTGGGGAGTGAAGAGTGGAGAGTAATGAGTTGATGGGAGTTCGTACGTGAAAATCGGATTGGTGATCAAATCGTTCGACCCTCGCCGGGGCGGCGCCGAAGCCTGGACCTATCAGCACGCGATTAATCTCCTCGAGCGGGGCTACGAGGTGCACGTGATCGCACGCGACTTTCCGGCCGAAACGGCCCTGCCGCCCGTCGTTGTGCATCCCCTTCCGCGGATCTGCTCGCCCTTGGGCCTGGCCAAGGCGGCGGAGGCCCTGCTACGCTCCCTGAAACTGGACTTGAT
>JBEKIK010000202.1:0-4767 GCA_050011795.1 Thermoguttaceae bacterium
GTCAAAGTAGGGCCTTTTGTTGTCCAAGTGGTAGTTAATGCAACCGCTGAAAACCAAAGCGGCAACGGCTTTGATCAGCAGATTACCTACACCATCTCGGGCGACGGCAGCATCGCAGTCGATCAGGCCGTCGATGGACGCGGCGAGCGCTTTGTTGTGGCTCGCATGGGCGTGCGCATGTTCCCGGACGCAAAACTTGATCGCTTTACATGGCTGGGACGCGGTCCCACGGAAAACTACTCCGACCGCAAGCGGGGGTCCGATATCGGCCTGTATTCCAGCACCGTGAAGGAACAACTCACGCCCTACGTGCGGCCCATGGAATGCGGCAATCACGAAGACGTCCGTTGGGCGGCTCTTACGGGCGAGGACGGAGCGGGACTGATGGCCGTGGCCCTAAGCGGGCCGTTCCAGGCCTCGGCACTGCCGTATCGCGACGAAGACCTTAACAAGGCGGAATACGCCTATCAATTGCCCACCGGCACAGGACCGGTGTTTTGCTTCAGCGCCAAAACTCTGGGCGTAGGCTCCGCGGCCTGCGGCCCGCGTCCGCTGAGCCAGTACATGGTGTATTCCGACCCAATAGCGTTTTCTTACGTATTGCGTCCAGTGCCGGCAGGCACGCAGGACCTTGCCGAGCTTGCCCGACAACCGGCGCCTGCGCGAGTGGCACCGGTGGAAATCAGGCACGACTCGGCGGGCAAGGTAACCTTGAGTTGCCCAACGCCCGGGGCATCGATTTCTTACTCGATTGGCGACGGCGAGATGCAGCCTTACACCGAGCCATTCACGCTGAAAGACAGGAAACTGACCGCAACTGCTTCGGCCCCCGGATTGATTCCCATGTCGCCCAGACAAATGACCATCAAGTTCGATCGCGGCAAGTGGAAGATCGTATCGGTCGATAGCTTCCAGCCCGACGAAGGCATACCGGAGCATGCAATCGACAACGACCCGAATACATACTGGCACACGCAATGGGGTCCGGACAGTCCGCCGCATCCGCACGAGCTGGTAATCGACTTCGGCGAGGAGTTGAAATTGTCTGCCGTGGTTTACCAAGGGCGTCAGGACATGGATCACGGCCGGATAGGGGACTACGAAATCTATCTATCCAACGACAAGTCGAACTGGGGTCCTCCGGCGGCCAGGGGCCGGTTCCAAAACAACGCCGAAAAACAAACGGTGAAATTACCTTCCCCGGTTACCGCGCGTTACCTGAAAATCGTGGCCCTTAACGAGGTCAGCGGAAATAACTGGACTACAATCGCCGAATTATCGATCATTCCCGCAAAGTAATCCGCAAAGGTAGTTGTGAATGTCCTTGGCGGCGGCCTTGCCCGCGCCCATGGCCAGAATTACCGTTGCGCTGCCGGTGACTATGTCGCCTCCGGCCCAAACTCCCTTGCGGGTCGTGCGGCCATTTTCGTCGGCCACAATGTATCCGCGGCGGTTCAGTTCCATGCCTTTCGTATGTTGGGTAAGCAAGGGATTTGCGCTGGAGCCGATGGCGACGATCACCAGGTCGGTGTCGAGAATGAATTCCGCGCCTTGCTTGGGAACCGGCCGGCGGCGCCCCGACTCGTCCGGCTGCCCCAGTTCCATTTCCTGGCAACGGACCCGGCAAACCATGCCCTGCCGGTCGCCAAGATACTCCAATGGAGCGCAGAGCAGTTTGAAGATGATGCCTTCCTGCCGGGCGTGGTGGATTTCTTCGGCCCGGGCGGGCATTTCGTCCAGCGATCGGCGGTACAGGATGTAAACGTTTCCACCGCCCAGACGCCGGGCCGTCCGAGCGGCATCCATGGCCACGTTGCCCCCGCCTACCACGGAAACGTTTCGGCCGCGAACGACGGGCGTATCGTAATTGGGAAAGTCGTAAGCCTTCATCAGATTGGAACGGGTAAGGTATTCGTTGGCGGAGTACACGCCGCCGAGGTTCTCGCCCGGTATGCCCATGAAAGTGGGCAGCCCGGCCCCCACGCCGATAAACGCCGCATCGAATCCTTCACGGTCCAAAAGTTCATCCATATCGATTGAATTGCCGATTACCTGATTCAATTGCAGATCGACCCCCAGGTGCACCAAATAATCGACCTCGGCTTCGACTATCGCCTTTGGCAGCCGAAACTCGGGAATTCCGTAGACCAACACCCCGCCGGGCCTGTGAAAGGCCTCGAAAATGGTGACCTGATGTCCGAGTAGTACCAGGTCGCCGGCCACGGTCAACCCGGCCGGGCCCGCTCCGATCACCGCCACCTTCTTTCCAGTGGGGGGCGCTTTTTGGGGTAGTTCGATTTTCCCCTGCCGGCGTTCATAGTCCGCGGCGAACCGCTCCAATCGGCCGACTGCCGCCGGATCGCCTTTTTTTCCCAAAATGCACAACGCCTCGCATTGCGTCTCTTGCGGGCAGACTCGTCCGCAGATTGCGGGCAGGCAATTTGTTTCCTTTATTTTTTGCGCCGCCCGGACGAACTCGCCTTCCTCGATCAGTTTTATGAACCCGGGTATGTCCACGCGGACCGGACAACCCTCGACGCACTTGGGCTTTTTGCACCGTAGACAGCGCGCGGCCTCGGCCCGCGCCTCGTCGGGCGAATAACCCAACGGCACTTCATCGAAGTTGCGGATGCGAACCTCCGGCGGTTGCTCGGCCATGGGAACCCGCCGTGAAGGGGTCTTTTTTTCTTCACTCATCCTGGGAAATCCGCTGTAAAGAACATTCTTCCTGTTTGGTGTAAATCTTTTGGCGCGACAAGAGCAAATCCCAATCGACCAGATGCCCGTCGAACTCGGGGCCGTCCACGCAGGTGAAACGGGTTTTGCCCCCCACTTCCACGCGGCACCCGCCGCACATGCCGGTGCCGTCGACCATCACCGGGTTCAGGCTGACCACCGTTCGCACGCCGAACGGCCGCGTGGCAAGCGAGCAGAACTTCATCATGATCGCCGGACCGATGGCATATACGCAACCGATTCGCTTGGATGTATCTTCGTTCAAAAGTTCCTCGAGCGGCCCGGTGACCAGGGCCTTGCGCCCGGCGCTGCCGTCGTCGGTGGCGATGATATGCCTGTCGGAAACCGACGAGAGCCGGTCGGTCCAGAAAAGCAGGTCCGCGCTGCGCGATCCCTGGATCGTAACGACTCGGCTGCCGGACGCATGAAAAGCCCGTGCGATGGGATAGATGGGCGCTGCGCCCACGCCGCCGGCGACCATTGCCACGGCGTCTAGTTTTTCGATTTCCGAGGACTTTCCAAGCGGACCGATCACGGCGAAGAGCCGATCGCCGACTTCCAGCCTGGAAAGCTTTAGCGTGCTTGCGCCCACGACCATCACGACCAGAGTGACGGTTCCCGATTCGCGGTCGAAATCGGCGATGGTCAGCGGAATTCGCTCGCCGGTTTCGTCTGCCATAACGACCACGAACTGGCCGGGTTGGGCCTTGCGGGCAATGCGCGGAGTTTCAATCGTTAGTTCGAAGATCTTTGTTGTAAGTTTCCGCCTATTAAGAATCCGGCTCATTCAGTAACCTTTAATTTGTGTTTTGGCAACCTACTCCACATGCGACATTAAAAAGCTGATTCCCCATACCTATGATAAATGAACCGGCGGAAAAAGACAATCGGGTGGTGCGATCATGAGCCAAACAAGCTGTCACCTGTGGGGGGTATCGGCCTGGAATTCTTTTCTCATCCAAGCCATGGCCGCCGGCGCCGCATGTGGAAGAAGGACTGTGCGTCCGACCCGTCGCCGCCGAACAGGGCCAAGCCGCCGGACGTCGTGTCGATCATCCACCAGGTCCGCGCCTGGGTTGTTCCCTCTACGGCCGTGATGTAGCCTTCCATAAGAATCTTTGGTCCTTCGAGCCGCCAGGTTCCGCCCGGGCATTGCTGAACACGGCCCTGATTGGACGAGATCGTTTGGGCGAACGTGCTGTCGGGCCGGAAATCAATGCTCACGGTTTTCGATACTCCGTCCAGATAGAACTGCCACCGGCCCACAAGGTCGTCCGCCGCGACCGGCTTGAGCGTCGGCTCGGTCGACAGCGGAACGTCGTCCAAATGCCGATGCCACTGGTCTTCCCCTAGTCGGCCTTTGTCGTTGATGAAGATTTGATCCAGTCGTTTCCGGTAAAAATGACTGTTGAAGGCCAGTATCAAAAAAGGCAGATTGATCAAATATATGATGCCTCCTAACAACAAGGATAACGGGATTAATACGGTTGCAATTATTACTGCTTGCAGGGCAAACGTAGTGACGATCATCAAAATGCCGAACGATGCCGCCATCACCATGGCCACCGCGCAGGTCCACAATAGCGAAAGACCAAGGAAGCGTTGCGGAGTGTATTTCTTACGGCAGAAATAGCCGGCGATCATCATGGCCAGCAGCAAATCAAAAATACAAAGGCCGTATATAATCAACAATGGCGCCAGGTCCTCGGCGTCTTCGAATTGACACAAACAAGACAAAAGACCGATTGCAAACATCACTACCAGGATGAGGCAAAAAGTGCGGCGCCGACTGCCGCCGCCGAGCCAATGTCCCATAAGCCAGACAACGCCCCATGCCAACACGCCCGATACGATCAAAAAACCGACCATCTCCGCAGTCAAAGGAGACATGAGTCTAGAGATTGCCGGCAGGTACAAAATGCCCAGCAACAGACCGATTGGTATCAGGATCAGCCATGCCCGGCGATTGCGATTCTCCTTGGGTACGACAAGGAAAAAAACAACGAGCGCCCAAATGGGCAGGACGCGGAG
>JBEKIK010000203.1:0-4747 GCA_050011795.1 Thermoguttaceae bacterium
CGGGTTGTCTTTTCTATCTTTGGCATTTAATTCCCCGGCCGCGGAACAGGAAAAATACACGCTCCGCTATAGATTCCATCCTGGCGAGACGCTCCGCTGGAACGTCGAGCATCGCTCTCTGGTCCGCACCGCCGTTTCGGGCTCGGATCAAACGGCCGAGACCGTAAGCTACTCGGAAAAAGTTTGGCGGGTAAAGGATGTCAAACCCGACGGCGCCGCCACCTTCGAGCAACTCGTCCCCTGGGTCGACATGCGGCAAAAACTCCCCGCAAGCAGTGAGATCCGCTACGACAGCCGCACGGATGCCAAGCCGCCTGTTGGTTTCGAGGACGTAGCCGCGTCGGTGGGCGTTCCGCTTTCGATCATCACCATGGACGCCAAGGGAAAAATTCTCCAGCGCCAGCGCAAAGAAACCAGAGGCGTGGCCGCCAACGAGGGCGCGATCACCATCCCCCTGCCCGATGAACCAATCGCCGTGGGACACGTCTGGACCTTTCCCTGCGATATCGACGTGCCCCTGGAAAGCGGCGGAGTGAAAAAAATTAAGGCCCTGCAGCAATTCAAACTGGAAAGCGTGAAAACCGGCGTGGCCTCGATTCGCGTTTCCACGCAAATCATCTCGCCGGTGACCGAGCCTGCCATCGAGGCCCAAGTAGTGCAGCGCGAGGGCACGGGCGTAGTCCGCTTCGATATCGACGCCGGGCGGATCGTCAGCCAGCAAATGGACGTCGACAAGCACGTAGTCGGCTTCCGCGGCCAGGCCAGCAGCCTCCACTATGTCACCCGCTTTTCTGAACAGTGGATCCCCGAAACCGCCAAAACCCCCGTCTCAAAATCTTCACCCGCCTTGCAATAACAAGGTAGATGGAAGATATTAGGTGATAGGTAGAAATGGCGAATGACAAAGCTCGAATGACAAAACAGTGACGAAGCACTAATGTCTAATAGTGATAAAAGCATTTCTTCATTGGAATTTAGTCATTCTTTAGACCTTCGTCATTCGTGCTTCGACATTCCCTAGCCCCTAATCCCTCGCCCCTAATTCCCCTGGCCCCTACCCATGCGTCGTGACGATATCCGCAACGTTGCCATTATTGCCCACGTCGATCACGGCAAAACCACGCTGGTCGACTGCATGTTGCGCCAAAGCGGCCGGTTCCGCGAAACGCAGTTGCAAGGCGAGTGTATTCTTGACTCCAACGAACTGGAACGCGAACGCGGCATCACCATCCTGGCCAAGAACATCGCCATTCCGTACAAAGGGGTGAAAATCAACATCATCGACACCCCGGGCCACGCCGATTTCGGCGGCGAGGTGGAACGAGTCGTCGGCATGGCCGACGGGGCCCTGTTGCTGGTCGACGCCGCCGAAGGACCCATGCCCCAAACACGCTTCGTCCTATCTAAGGCATTCCAGTGCGGCGCGCGCCCCATCGTGGTCATCAACAAGATCGACCGCCCCGACGCCCGGCCTCACGAAGTCGTCGATGAAGTGCTCGATTTATTCATCTCCTTAGGCGCAAGCGACGCACAGGCCGACTTCCCCTTTATCTTTGCCAGTTCAAAACTCGGCTTTGCCACATTCGATCCAACTAAGCCCAGCGAAAACATCCACTCCCTGATGGACATGATCCTGGAAAAAATCCCCGGCCCTGACGTCGATCTGGGCGATCCCCTGCAAATGCTGGTAACCACGCTCGACTGGTCCGACTATACCGGACGGATCGCCATCGGTCGGGTCCAGTCGGGCACGATCCGCAAAGGGCAAAGCGTCGTGCTCATGCAGGCTGGCGACAAAATTACGCCATCCCGGGTGGTGTCGGTATTTTTGTTCCAGGATCTCGGCCGCGTGGAAGTCCACGAAGTCGACGCCGGCGACATCTGCGCGGTCGTCGGTCTGGAAAACGTGGAAATCGGCGACACGATCTCCGACCCTCTCCAACCCCGAGCGCTGCCGCGGCTCAAGGTCGACGAGCCGACGTTGAAAATGACCTTCGGCGTGAACACCTCGCCCCTGGCCGGGCGGGAAGGAAAATATCTTACCAGCCGACATCTCCGCGAACGTCTGTTCCGCGAATTGGAACGAAATGTGGCCCTGCGCGTCGAGCCTATACCAGGCACCGAGCAGTTCGCCGTTTCCGGCCGGGGCGTGTTGCACCTGTCCGTCTTGATCGAAATCATGCGCCGCGAACAATACGAACTCTCCATCGGCAAGCCGCAGGTGATTTTTAAGGAAATCGATGGCGTTTTGCACGAGCCGTTCGAATCGCTGGTGGTCGAAGTGCCCACGGACCGCACCGGGCCGGTGATGGAACTGATCGGCGAGCGCCGCGGCCAATTGTCCGAAATGAGCACGCACAACGAATACACGTTTATGATCTTTTCCATTCCCGCCCGAGGCCTGATCGGACTGCGGACCCGGCTGCTTAACGCCACGCAGGGGACGGCGATTATGCATCACCGCTTCGAGGCCTACAAACCGGTGGCCGATTCGATCCCTGGGCGCGCCTGCGGCGTTTTGGTCTCAACGGTCGCCGGCCGAGCGGTAGCCTACGGCTTAGACACTTTGCAGCAGAGGGCCGTTTTGCATGTTGCCCCGCCTGACGACGTTTACGAAGGCATGATCGTCGGCGAAAACAGCCGCGAAGACGACATGAACGTTAATCCCACCAAGGAAAAGAAACTCTCCAACATGCGGGCAGTGGGCCACGACCGAAACATCTTATTAAAGCCCGCCCGGCGCCTGACCTTGGAAGAGGCCCTGGAGTTCATCGCCGAGGACGAACTGGTCGAAGTCACCCCCACCCAAATCCGTCTGCGAAAAATCATTCTAAAAGAGATCGACCGCCGCCGCGCAGCCCGGGCCGGGGCATAGGGGTCAGGATTCAGGGTTCAGAGTTTTTTATTTAGTTCCGTAGGTCAGGCACTCCGTGCCTGACAATTTGATGGAAAATCAAAATGTTCCTAATTGTCAGGCACGGAGTGCCTGACCTACGTCTGCTCCATTGCTACTCTCTTTCTTTTGGCGGCGGCTATCGCCGCATGTTGAATGACGAATACAAGCAATCCAAGGAAAGATACGGGATTATCACCTCCCTGCCGTTTGACGAAAATCTTCCATCCGAAACGATAAAAGGCAAAAAACGCAAAAAATAGTAGCGTCGCCGATGCCACTAGCCGCGTCGTTAATTGAGGATGGCGACCCCGTAATCCCCGTTATCAAAATCACCATTATTCACCACGAAAATGCGAAAGGACGAAAAGACGAAAGAAAATATAACAGTGATGTTCTGCATTTTCGTTCTTTCTATTTTTCGTGGTGGAAAAAAATCCTGCCCATTTTCTGATTCTCCAAGCCCTGGGCGAACAATTCGCCGGTTAATGTTGGGCGACGAAGCAGTTAAGGAAGAAAAAGAGGGGAAAAGTAGAATGTCCCGAATGTCCCGAATGTCCCCTTTTACCCTTTTAGCACTCTTGTGCCAAGCAGTGCACAATGCTCTGGACGCCTATTGCTGAGCAAGCGCACCCAAGCGGATTGTCCGCCTCTACAGTGAACTCCGCGGGTAGTTTAGGAGGCGACTTCAGTCGTCGATTGCCTTGGATTCTAGCCCAAGTCGGCGACAGGAGTCGCTTCCTGCATCCTTCCGACTTTCCTTCCTGCCTCCGAAGAGGGTAGACCGGTTTACAGTCGGCGCATATCAATTCATTAGTGCATGTGATCGCTTCTTGAGGGTGCAATAGAGGAGTTCTCCGTTGACATCAAAAACGTTCTTATTGACGGCTTTGTTCGGTGGGCTGTGGTTGGCGGTAAGTCCTTGCACGGCTATGGGACAAGCCCAAGACACGGTGAAAGACGCCGGCGACGGGCATTTAGGCATCCTTGCGTACGGGTCGCTGATCGACGACCCAGGCGATGAGATTGCCGCAGCGACGTGGCATCGCAGAAAGATGACCACGCCATTCTCAATCGAGTTCGGCCGCTCCAGCGGGACACGCGGGGGCGCGCCCACCTTGGTACCGGTGGCGGCGGGCGGAGCGCCCGTCAACGCCGTGCTATTGGTTCTCAAGGACTCGGTATCGGAAGACGACGCCGCGAGCATGCTCTGGCGGCGCGAGACCAGGAGCACCGACAGCACAAAGCGGTACATCCGCCCCAAGCACCCCGGTCCGAATAACGTGTTGGTCGAAAGCGTTAAAATCGGCGGTGTGACAATCCTTTATACCGACTTCGCCGACGCGGGAAAACTCAAGTCCCCAACGGCCAAACAACTTGCGGAGTTTGCCGTGACCAGCGCGGGCAATCCTCGCGTTCTCGAGGGCTGCGATGGTATTAGTTACTTGATCTCGGCCAAGAAAGCGGGAATCAAGACTCCATTGATGCCCGGCTACGAACAGGAAATTCTACGAACCACGGGGGCGGCGACCCTGGAGGAGGCGTTGGCAAAAACGAAAGCCAGCCATTAACCCCGATCGCGCAACGGGCCGCTTTCGTGCATTTCATAAGGAGCATCAAGCGTGAAGCGTCTGTCTTTCATTCTTGCCGTTCTCGTGGCCGAACTCTGCACGGCGGCGATAAGTCGTGCGGCCGAACAACCCAAGCATCTGGCCGCGGCGATCGACCTGCTCGGCCGCCTCGATCTGCAAAACACCAGCTATCGAAACGGCGACCCGCAGGTCACGTGGCAAGGAGTATGCCAATCGCATACCGATTGCAGCGGGTTTATCGATGCCCTGCTGACGCACTGCT
>JBEKIK010000204.1:0-4741 GCA_050011795.1 Thermoguttaceae bacterium
GTCCAAGCCCTTGCTCTTTCAAGGCTTTAGCCTCGGATTCCATCATGAAAGTGCGGCTAGGTGCCAAATTAATGTGAAAAAACCGGGGCGAAAGGGATATTTCCAAGGACTGCCGGCCGATGGGATTGCCGCTGCCGTAGTCGAGTTCGTACTGGAGGATCATTTTTCCCGAGCAGCAAGGCCGGGCTTCGATCCAACTCCGGCCGTCGCCCTGCCGGATGACGCGGCGGATGATTTTTTGCAGGCGAACGGCGTCCTGTTCCACGATTCCGGCTGCCTGAAAACCTTGGACAAAGGGCAGGCTGGAGCCGTCCATGCCGGGCATTTCCGCTTGATCGACCCAGATTTCGCAGTTGTCGATTTGCATGCCGGCCAAGGCCGACATGATATGCTCGATCATTTCGATGTCGACGTTTCCGGCGCGGAGCGTGGTGCGCAGGGGTGTTTCGGTGCGATTTTCGATAGTGGCGGCAATACGGGGCGAACCGGGCAGGTCGCGGCGAACAAAAACAATGCCGGTGTTCGCCGGGGCCGGACGAAACTCGACGTTTACGTCGCGTCCGCTCCAATAACCGACGCCCTTGATCGTTACGGGGGCGAGCAGCGTGCGTTGCTTACGTGTGGAATACATCCGGAGAAGTCGGTCATCCGTGACAGGGTTGAGGGGAATGATTTCAACGTCGCCCGATCCGCCGTCCGTGGCGGATGGGGAGCGTCCGTGCCGTAATTGTTTACCTCGGATTCTGGAATGGATTGGTAGCGCCTGTGGGCCGCGTGCCGATCCGATTTCCACCGCCGGCCGGCGCGCCGCTGCGCATAATCAAGGTATCGAGAATGGGCTTTGTAATATCGCGGCCCTTATCGTAATAAACCACCGGCTTGTTGATGAAGCTTAAAACGCTATCGGGTTTATCCACGTCGGCCTGATCACCGTTAAAGCGCAATACGATGTCGATGCCCTTGTTCGAGCAGTAATAGTCGACTTCCTGCTCGATTTCCTTATACACGGTGAAATAGATTTTTGCCTCGCGGGCAAGGAACTCCTTGCGCTGCAATTGGACCTTGACGGTTAAATTGGCCTCGCGTTCGGCAATGTCCTTTTCCATGGCATTGTAGTCCGGACTTCCCTTGCGGAAAGTGTCGAGTTGTTCGACGAGTTTGCGGATGGTCTCGCGTTCTTTGTTGACGTTGGATTCCGCGCCGTCGACGTCGGCCTTCATCTCGTCCATCATGGACTTGAAACGAGGAAGATTTTTGAAGATGTAACTTACATCCAAAAGCGCGATGTTAGTGCCGGCTCCGGCCTGCGGCGCAACCGGCTGGCGGAGCGGAACCCCTCCTTGAGAAAAAACCTGCGAGCTGATAAGGCACAACAACAATAAACAAGCGGCCGTAACGGCCATGAGACGGGTAAGTTTCACTTTCAGCACTCCTTGCTGTTGCGTCGGTCTTCCTTGACCAGGCAACCTCTTTCCCGAGGTCATATAACCGACTGGATCTTTCGGCTAACTGAATTGTCTTTAGAGTCGTTATTAAAATAAAACTCGTCAAAACGCCCTGAACGGAAGCGGTATTCTGCCGACAACCTCGTTTCAGGTAAAGAGCAGAAAATTAACAACGCGTGGAATGTGCATAAGTATTTGATGCACAAGTAGTTAGAAATGTTTTTAAGCGTTTATTTGAAACCGCCTAAAGAACCGCTTTTCCAGGTTTAACAATGAATCCTGAAAAAAAGGCCCATATTGGTCGAAGGATTTTGTGCTTTTGTGCCCGATGTTTCCAGGTTTATTGGGTTTTATGAAAAGTCGCTTTGACATGTGCTTGGAATCTCGCTATTCTTCCGCCCTCACCCGCTCACTCGGCAAAATGGAATTTTCGTTGTATTTTCATGGAGTAGCCCGATGGTTGTGACCGATGGTCGCGGCCAACGACTATGGCCAATATCGCGACCAACGGTCGCGGCTTTATGAGGCTATCCATTGGACAAGGACGTCCGATGAAACTCGCCACGGAGGGCGACATTTTGGAACAAAGACGAAGCGTACTGATAGTCGACCGTTCGGAAGAAACCCGCGAGGTCCTGCAAACCGCGCTCAATCGGCGAGGCGTGCAAACTTTTACGGCAAGACATGCCTCGGAGGGGGTGGAATTAGACCGGCGGCATCATCCCGATCTCATCGTATTGGATCTGGATGCAGATGACGTTGATCTGGAGCACCGCACCCCGCCTTTTTGGGCAGACTGGGCTGATAATAACATCCCTGTCATTCTTTTGGGGAACCTCCGCCGCAATCAACCGCAAATTCCCGGAAGCGAATTTGTGTCCAAGCCCTATCTCTATGGGCCTTTGATTCGTAGAATCGAAGAGATACTTATGAGTGAATAGCGGCGAGTGGCGAGTAATGTTAATCTCAGTCCTAAATTTTCCTAGGGGAATTCCCCACCCTTCACTTACTTGCCATTCATCACTCGCCACTCATCACTTCATCCGGGAGTTGAGGTCGTGCCGACGTTATTCGTAATTCGGGGTATGGATCAGGGCACCCGATTCGAACTCGAGGGGCCGATGATCGGCGTCGGGCGCGACGCCTCGAACAACGTCCAATTGCACGACACCGAGGTCTCCCGGCATCATGCCGAAATCCGCTGCCTGGACAATGCATTTACCATCTCCGACCTGAACAGTTCCAACGGCACTTATGTCAACGGCCAGCGGATCAAGCAGTACCGGCTCAACAGCGGCGATCAATTGCAGATGGGCAGCACGCTGATGCTCTTTACCGGACGGAGCGAAGAGACCGAGGAAGACCTGGCCAAAGCGGTCGATATCGGTCCGCCCAAGGAACAGGACGAAGGTTCCCGGATCGTACATGCCGTGAGCCAGGAAGAAGGCAGCCGGATTCTGGATTTTCAAGCCGAAATGCCGCAGAACTCGTGGCTCGCCCGGGCGCGGAGCAATTTGCAAATAATGTACCGCACGGCGCTGGCCGTGAGCCACACATTGGACATCGATCAGCTTTTGCAGCGGATCATGGAGTTGATCTTCGAATGGGTAGAGGCCGACCGGGGGTGCATCATGCTCATGGACCCGGCGGCGAAACTGTTGCAGCCCCGTGTGCATCGGACTCGCCAAGGAGTACGCGCCGAGGAAAAAATCACCATCAGCAAAACCATTCTGGATTACGTCATGGAGCACAACGAAGGCGTGATCACCAGCGACGCCCGCATGGACGACCGCTGGAATCCGGCTGGCAGCATTTTGCAGATGGGCATCCGCGAGGCGATTTGCGTGCCCATGCAGGGGCGTTACGACATGGTGGGCGCGATCTATATCGACACTTCGACCAGCCCGCAACAATACATCAAAAAAGGCGGAGTGGCCAAATTCACCGAAGACCATTTGAAATTGATGATTGCCATCGGGCACCAGGCGGCCCTGGCCGTGGAAGACACGCGATATTACTCGGCCATGGTCCAGGCCGAACGCCTGGCCGCCGTGGGGCAAACCATTGCCACGCTTTCGCATCATATAAAAAACATCCTGCAGGGCATTCGCGGGGGGAGTTACCTGATCGAAATGGGACTCTCGGAACACGACGAGGAAGTGGTGGGCAAGGGCTGGAAAATCGTGGAAAAAAACCAGAACAAAATCTCCTCCCTGGTAATGGACATGCTCACCTTCAGCAAGGAACGCGAGCCGGACTTGACCGTTTCGAATATTAATACCGCCGTAAACGACGTAATCGAATTGATGAACGTTCGCGCGGAGGAGTTTCAAGTTCAGCTTAAGTGGCAGCCCGCCGAAGTCATGCCGGATTTGATTTTCGATCCCGAGGGCATTCACCGCGCGGTCATGAACGTGGCGACCAACGCCATCGATGCCGTGTCGGAAAAACAGCCGCCCGGCCGCGTGTCGGTCCGCACAGAGTACGATCTCCAAAACGCCAAGGTGAGGATTATCGTGGAGGACGACGGGCCGGGCATTCCGGTGGATCAAATGGATTATCTATTCAGCCCGTTCGTATCCTCGAAAAAGAGTCGGGGCACCGGATTGGGTTTGCCCGTAAGCCAAAAAATCCTCCGCGAACACGGCGGCCAGATCCAAGTCCACAGCGAACCCGGCCACGGCGCCCGATTTATTCTGGAAATCCCCGCGGTCGTACCCCCGCCCAATCAAATCGGTCAGGAAAGTACCATACATTCCAGCCCGGATAAATCGGAAGGAGAAGGGCGGGCGGAGGAAGGCTGAACGGCGGCATCATCGGTTTTCCACGCGGTTTTTCCAATACCCCGGTTCGCGATGAAGGTGCATAACGGCAACGATGAAAATTTTCTCCGCTTGGACAATGTAGAGAATACCGAATGGAAATCTGTGAATAAGATGACAGCGAACGTCGGCATAAAGATATCCAAAAGCCTCCGGGGTGGAGCTAATTTGTGCCAGGGCGGCATCGATCTCGTCGAGAAATTCTATTCCCAGACCGGGTTTTTGCCGATCGTACCATTCGGCGGATTCGACTATTTCTGCTTCCGCTTCAAAATGGTATTCTATGGGTTTTTGCATTGAAGTCTTTCCCTTGCATGACGCATGACTTCTTCGGCAGGGATGGTTTCAACCTTCCCCTGTTTGATTTCATCTGCCCGGCGCTGGGCGACTTCCATCCACAGGGCTTCGACATCCGGCGTTTCGGTTTCGTCGAGGCTCTCGATCAATTTCTTCGCCAGCAAGGCCCGCGACGAG
>JBEKIK010000205.1:0-4727 GCA_050011795.1 Thermoguttaceae bacterium
AATATTCTTTTCCGTAGTTTCTCGGGGATGGGCGCCGGTTTTTTTGGCATGCTGCTCGGCGGGCAGGCCAAAGGCGTCCCAGCCCATGGGGTGCATCACGCTTCGGCCTTTCATGCGATTGTACCGGCAGACGATGTCAGTAGCCGTATATCCTTCCGGATGGCCCACATGGAGCCCGTCCCCGCTGGGATAAGGAAACATATCCAGGACATATAATTTGCGGCCTTTGGGCAATTTGGGTGTACTGAATGTGCGATTTTCTTCCCAAAACTTCTGCCACTTAAGTTCAATAACGGCCGGATTGTAACGAGGCATGACACACTCCACACGGAGAGCAAATCGGATTGATGAACAATGAAAGCCCGATTTTACCCATTATCAGCCCTAACGGCAAACGGAGATAGCGGATCAATTGCCCTTGAACTGCCCGGCGGATTTCGGTACAAGTTTCGCTCCGTGATTCTCATCGTGCGGTATCTTCTCCAAATTGATGTTGATCGTTTCATAAACTCGGGTGTGTTCACCCGGGGCTTCTATGTTGGGGCAGCAGTTAAACTGCTGCCCCAACATAGCGGTTTAAATGAGTTTTAAAAAAATCCAGTCTCATTGCCGGGAGGCATTGCCATGCCCAGGTTGACGGTAGTTTTATTTTGTTTGATCGTTTCGGCCGCGTCATCGGCCGTGGGGGAACAGGCGTTTCCTTATAAGGCCTATGTGGCGGCCGATAATGTCGAAGTCCGCTCCGGGCCGGGAGAGGATTTTTATCCTACCGACAAACTGCAAAAGGGCGATATGATCGAGGTTTATCGGCGCGATGCCGGGGGTTGGTGCGCAATCAGGCCGCCGGAAGGGAGTTTTTCCTGGATCTCGGGCCGGGTGCTGAAGTTGCAGGACGACAACCTGGCCGTGGTCAGGGAAGACGACGTCGCCGCCCGGGTGGGCAGCCGGCTGAGCAACGTGCGCGACGTGATCCAGGTGCGGATGCGCAAGGGCGAGGCGGTGGAAATTCTGGATTCAAAAGAGGACGCCGGCGGTAAATCGCAGGTCTGGTACAAGATTGCCCCGCCTTCCGGCGAATTCCGCTGGATTTCGGAAAAGTATCTGAGTAAAGAAAGGCCGCGTGACGGCCTGCGTAATACCCGGTCGGCCGATTCCACCTTAGGACAAGATTCAACGCGCGATCGGCTTGAGACACAATCGGACGCGCATTCATCGGGCGCGGATGATAAGATTTCCTCCGAGCAGTTTCAAATCGAGCTGGATCGGATCGATCTGGAATTGTCGATGATGGTGGTCGAGGAGCCGACGGTCTGGTCGTTCGATGCCATGCGGATTCGCGGGGAATCGCTGTTGGACCGGGCGGACTCGGCGGCCGACAGCGGCAAGGCGCGGTTGCTTTTAAACAAGATCGCCCGATTCGAGGACATCAAGCAACGCTACGATTCGATTACGGCCATGCGCCAACAGAACGCGGCATCGAACCGTTTTCTGACCGGGCTGCAACACACCATGGAAAAGGCGGCGACCATGGCCGATCCGGACGGGCAATTCGACGGCGTGGGCCAATTGCAGCAGGTCTTTTCGCCGAAATTGGGCGCACCGCGTTACGCCCTGGTTGACGAGGCCGGCAACGTGCGCTATTACGTCACGCCTGCCCCGGGTGTGAATTTGCAGAATTACGTGGGCCGGCAGGTAGGCATAACCGGCACCCGCGGGTACATGCCCGAGCAACGGGCGCAACACATCACCGCCCGGCACATCTCTTCGCTGGAAACGCGAATTCGGTAGAGAAGTATTTACCACGGAGGCACGGAGGACACGGAGATTTAAAAATAACTTTTAGCAATTGGCTTTAAGCAATCAGTTATCTTTTTTCCGTCCACTGTTTTTCATCCTTCATCCCTCATCCTTCATCCTTTTTTTATCGCGGGTTTCGGGCCTGGAGGACTTGGGCCCCGCCGCGGGCGATTTCCAATGCGGCGCTTAGCATGGCGTCGGTCTGGCCGGGCGATGAGATCAATTGGCCGTCGACGGGCTTTGCGGTTTGCCGAACGGGGAAGTCGGGTTCAACGCCGATCTGGCTGTAGGGACGGCCGCTGGGCGAATAAAACTTGGCTGTGGTCAAGCGGATGCCGGCGGTCGTGCCATCCAAGGGGAAGATGCCCTGCACCGAACCTTTGCCGTAGGTCCGCACGCCCACAATGGCGCCCCGATGCAGATCGTGAATTGCGCCGGCGAAAATTTCGGCCGCGCTTGCGCTGTCCTGATCGACGATGACCACCAGGGGCATTTGCCAGGTCCCTTCGGCATGGGCGGTAAAGGTGCTGTCTTCCTGCGCGCTGCGCCCGCGGGTGGAGACGATCACTCCATGTTCGACGAACCTATCGACCGCGTCGACCGCGGCCACGAGCAACCCGCCGGGATTGCCGCGGACGTCGATGATCAGGCTTCGCATCCCCTCGCGATGGAGTTTCCACAAGGCGGCGTCCAAATCGCGGGCGGTGGTCTTTTGGAAGCAGTTCAGCTTGAAATATCCGATGCCGTTTTCGCGGTCGATTATGCCCGCCTGATCGACGCTTGGCACCTCGACCCTTCGTCGGCGTACGTTCATCTGCCGCTCCAGACCGTCCGTGCCCGCCACGGTAAGCGCGGCAAAGCTTCCATCGACGCCTTGCAGCAGGTTGGCGGCCTGGTCGGTGGACATCGAGGAGGTCGTTTGTCCGTCCACGGCAATGATCCGGTCGCCGGCGCGTATGCCCGCTTGCTCGGCGGGGCTGCCGGTAATTACCCTGACGATGGTCAGGGCGTTGGCCTGAACCTTCAGCTCGATCCCTAAGCCGACGAAGTTGCCCTCGATTTGGGAATAGACTTCATTTAATTGATCGGGCGTGAGGAAGGCGGAGTACTGGTCCAGGGAGTTGGTAGCCCCGCACAGATATTCCAGCGCAGCGACGGTGGATGGAACGGCCAGGCGCTTTTGGGCCAGCGCGGCCGCCGCTGCCACGGTCTGGCGGGCGTCTTCGCGGGTGCGGATCGGCCGCTCTCCGAGCATCTGCCTCAGCTCGACGCAAAAACCGCGGGCCGCCGGACGGTACGCCTCGGGCACGTAACGCTCCAGGAAAACCGGCTCGCCTAAGGCGATCTCCAAATTGTCGGTGCCGCGCTGGACCAGAGCTTTCCAGTCGGGCGAGTCGACGTAATGCGATTCGATCTTCAACAACACTTGGGCGTAAATATCCAGCGTCCGGTCCAGAGGCAGCCGGGCGAGCGTTTCGCTGAAACTGCGATCGACCGAACGGCGTTGGATATCGTAATGCAGGCGTGCGATATCGAACCGGCGTTGCAACACGTCTTCCGCCGGGAACTGGCGAAGGGCCTCTTCGTAATGCGTCAGCGCGTCGCCCCAGCGGCGTTCCATTTCCAACTGCCGCCCGCGATTCAAAAGATTATCGATCTCTTGAGTGTGGCTGGATATGGCGATCGTCGTGGGCAACTGCGCCAGAGCCGTTGCGCTTAGCAATAGAACGAAGGCCGCGAAAGTCACGCGCAAAAAGCCGGTACTGATCCGTCGCATGGTGTAGTCCGTCGAGGAAGGAAACGCTGCGGGCGCCGATCGGTGGGTGGCGTGGCCGTGGGAGGGTGGTTTGTCGACAAAATGACCGGCAAGCGGGCGTGCAATGCCGTTCAGTCTTAAGCATAGTTCATTTTTTTTGGCAAGTCAAAAAAACAGGGCAGGATTTTTGGGCCGAATTTTACCCAGCCCGCACAGCCCGACCATGCCGCGCGCAAAACTCCGACAACGCCTAAAAACAGTGAAAAAACACTTGCGCCATTTGCACCGTGAGAGCCTAAAAAAACTAAAGAATCGGTCGTAAGGCCCGGGCGTCAAAACAGGCACACCCCGCAGAAACCGCAGGGGCGGAATTTGGTGGAAAAGCGTAAAGTCGATCCTCGTTCCCAGGCTCCGCCTGGGAATGAGTGAAAGCCGTTGGGGTGGCAGTTCAACTGCCACCCCAACATCAAATCTTATTCACTCGGTGGCGGTTCGGGTGGGAGTTCGGGCGGGGATTCCATTGGCGTTTCCTCGTTGGCTGGGAAACTGATCAAAGGTCCGCTGCCTGAGCCCACGCCGCCTTTTAGTTCGACGGCGGCGGCGGTTTCGGCTGCGCCCTCGGCGTGTTGTCCTTCGGCGGCGGCCTCGGCTTCTTCGGCCCATTCCACGCGTTTGCGCGACAGGCCGATCTTGCGTTCGTCCGGATCGACGCGCAACACTTTCACCTCGATGATCTCGCCCACCTTGACCACGTCCTCGGGATTATCGACCTTGTGATCGGCCAGTTCGGAAATGTGCAACAGACCTTCCAGGCCGTCTTCCAGGCCCACGAACACGCCGAAATTAGTGATCTTGGTGACCGGTCCGTGGACCAATTGCCCGGGCTGATACTTGCCCGGAATGTCGGTAAGCCAGGGATCGTCGGTCAATTGTTTCATGCCCAGGGCGATGCGCCGTCGGTCCTGGTCGACCGAGAGCACGCGGCACTGGACCTCCTGATTCTTTTCGACCAACTCGTTGGGATGGCTGATTTTGCGGGTCCAGGACATGTCGCTTACGTGCAGCAGGCCGTCGATGCCCTCCTCGATCTCGATGAATGCGCCGTAATTGGTAAGGTTGCGGACCGTGCCCTTGACGATTGCGCCGGGCGGGTAGCGATCGGCCACGCGGTCCC
>JBEKIK010000206.1:0-4707 GCA_050011795.1 Thermoguttaceae bacterium
AATCGGGCCGATCGGCTGCAATCGGTTCCTTGGGCCATCCGCCCGCCTATTGGCGTGCGCACGGAAGGGAGTTTATACTGGGAACTTCTGGGTAGGGCGGGCATGTACAATGCCCGGGCGGTGCTGGATGAAATCGCTCGAAAAATCATATATTTTTCCGCAGCCATCGGATCGATTCCCGAGGTGGGAGTCGATTTGAAAGTGAATTTGATTGCATAAAAATGTGTTCCCACACCGGAGCGTGGGAACAAGTAAACACCGCGGTATGGAGACAAGTATTAAACGAGGATGAAGCGCTCGCCTTCGGCTCGCGGCTAAACTTTATCCACTAACCACTGCCGACTGTCCACTGTCCACTAACCACTATGTTGGCGATAACGATCGAAGCCCTGGTGAAAATCGCTCTGCTGATAGGCGGATTGATGACCGCGGCGGCATATTTCGTGCTGCTGGAACGCTGGATTGCCGCCTGGGTGCAAGATCGGCTGGGGCCGAACAGGGTGGGCATACCGTTGACGAAAATCCGCATGTTCGGGCTGGGGCAGCCGATCGCAGATGGGATGAAATTCATATTCAAGGGGGAGTTCACGCCCGGGCAAGTCGATAAGTTGATGTATTTCATCGCCCCGATGATTATTTTCACGGCGGCCATTATTGTTTTCGCAGTCATACCGTTTGGCAGCGTGCTTCCCACCGGTCTGTTTCCCGAAAGCTGGGGCGTGAAAGAACCGATCCGCCTGGTTGCCGCCCCGGGCATTGACGTGGGCATGATTTACGTTTTCGCCATGGGAAGCCTGGCGGTTTACGGCGTGGTGTTGGGCGGTTGGGCAAGCAATAATAAATACAGTTTTCTGGGCGGACTTCGCAGCAGCGCACAGTTGATTTCTTACGAACTGCCGCTGGGACTGGGGATCGTGGGCGTGGTGTTGGCCACCGGGTCGCTGCGCCTGGATGCCATTATCCATCAACAGGCCCAAAGCGGAGTGTGGAATGTTTTCGCGCAGCCGCTGGGGTTCGTGGTCTTCACCGTGGCGGCATTCGCCGAGGCCGGGCGCCTGCCCTTCGACCTGCCCGAGGCCGAGCAGGAATTGGTGGGTGGATATCACACCGAGTATTCCGGCATCAAACTGATGATGTACCTGGTGGCCGATTTTTTGCACATGATCACGGCATCGTTCTTAATCGTGATTCTTTTTCTGGGCGGCTGGCACTTTTGGGGCATAACCGGCGGAATAAATTCGGCCGGCGCCGACCTGGTAACATGGCCCACGGCGATCCTGCGGATAATCGTGCTGTTGGTCAAGGTGATGGGAGTGATCTTGTTCTTCATGCTCGCGCGCTGGAGTTGGCCGCGGTTTCGCTACGACCAGTTGATGGACATCGCCTGGAAAGTAATGATTCCGTGCGGGCTGGCGAACCTGGTGGTTGTTGCGGTTTGGGTGGAATACGGCGAGCGTTTGACGAAATACGTCGGCTTGCCGTGGATTTGGAGCCTGGTCTTTATTGGGTGGATTGTCATTGTGGCGAGTTGGCTCGTTTTTACTCTGTTTGACCCAACCGGCATCGATAACCTTCCACGGCGCAGCTTGATTGCGCCGGATAGAGAATTAGAGGAAATTAAACGGTAGCCGTGAGTAGCAATGGATACGGGAGAAAGAATGAAGGATGAAAACAGACGATAAAAACATCCGGTGGATTAAAGCGCCCGAGTTGGGTATGTCGGGCAGATTGTATATGCTGCTGTTTTTCCACGGCCTGGCAACTACCTTCCGCCACTTGCTGGGCCGCAAGATAACCGTCCAATCGCCCGAGGAAAGGCACGAAATACCCGATCCGCTTATTTATCGGGGCGTGCACCGTTTGAACCGGGATGAGCAAGGCCGGGTAAAATGCGTGGCATGTTTCCTTTGCGCCACGGCCTGCCCGGCTTATTGCATCGACATAGTTGCCGCCGAAAGTCCCTGGCCCGATCGGGAAAAATATCCCCTGTCCTTCACAATCGACGAACTTCGTTGTATTTATTGCGGAATATGCGAAGAGGCCTGTCCGGTGGACGCTATTGAGTTGACGAGCCTATACGATCTTTCGGGCAAGAGCCGGGAAGAGATGATCTTTGACAAGGAAAAACTGCTGAGCGTATACGATCAAACCAAGCACTCCGAACCGTCGCGCGAGGAAAGGATGATAAAAAAGGATGAGGGATGAAGGATGAAAGATGAATACTGCGTATTTCGTACTATAAAGTGAATACTTTTTGAAACCGCTTGCGGTTTCGCGAATACGTGCACATCCGAGTGGGCAGTAAACTGCCCACCCCTTACTGCCGACTAACATGCTCAATTCACCTTACATATTAATATTCGCAACGCTCCTGGCTGCGCCGGGAATGTGGTTGTTGCTGCCGCGGGGCAGTGCGCGCGGACGATCCGTCGGGGCGTTGCTGGCCGTAATGGCTTTGGGACTGGGCGCTTCGCGGATGCCGCGGTTGGGCGATTGGGTCTCTCAGAGCATGTTTTCCATATTGGCGGGAGTAACTGTGGTTGCCGCCGCGGCTGCGGTCAGTTTTCGCAAACCCGTTTATTGTGCGATCTGGTTCGGGCTGACGTTGTTGGGCGTCGCCGGATTATTCCTCTTGATCGGGGCGCAGTTCCTGGCCGTGGCCACTATCGTGGTGTATGCGGGCGCGATCTTGGTGACATTTTTGTTCGTGCTCATGTTGGCAAACCAGGAAGGAAATACGATTTACGACCGTGTGAGTTGGGAGGCCTTTTTGTCGGCGGTCGCTGGGATGGTCATAGTCGGCGTCCTGTCGCTTACGATTGGGAGCGTGTTTAGCACGCCGCCTGCAATGGATGCACGCCAAATATCTATCCCCAGCCCGGAACAGTTGGCTCAAGGCGTGCTTTCTCCATACCATGTCGCCAGTGTGGGGATGGAACTTTTCGGCCGGCATTTGATTGCGATCGAAGTCGCCGGTACGCTGCTTTTGGCCGCGCTTGTAGGCGCGGCGGCGATTGTCGCCCATAACCAAAGGGTTCGAGGTTCAGGGCTCAGTCTTCAGGACTCTGATCCTGCCTCCCTCACGAAATCCGAACCCCAAACCCAGAATCCCAAATCTCAAGTCCTGAACCCCGAACCTTGAATCCTGACCTCTAAAATCATGTCCGCTGAAATCGCCTTGTTGAATAATTATCTGCTCGTCGGAGCCGTGCTGTTCGGCATCGGCCTGATCGGTTTTTTAAGCCGGCGTAACATGATCGTCATGTTCCTTGCCGCCGAGATGATGCTGCAAGGCGTGTCGCTGAGCCTGGTTGCCTGGGGCCGGTTTCACAACGATTTCGGCGGGCAGATGCTGGTGATTTTCATCATAGCCATTGCGGCTTGCGAGGCAGCCGTTGCCCTGGCTCTGGTGATAACGCTTTTTCAACGCCGCGGGCAGTTGGATGTTGCCGACTGGCAAACCTTGCGCGAGGCCGATCAGCCGCCGTTTCAAGACAAGCCGCTTTCCCGGACGCCCGAGGAACAACCGGAATCCTGGCCGCGGCTTACTCAGGCTGGGATTGCCCCCGACGTGCCGCCGGAGAAAATCGATTACCGGCCCGAAGTGTAAATAAGGATCAAAGATGAAAGATGATTGACATCAAGACACTCTTGATTCTGATTCCGGCGTTGCCGTTGGCGGCTGCGTTGCTGACGGCGATGCTGGGACCTCGGGTATTGCGCGGACGGAGCCATTGGCCCGCTGTTTTAGGATTGTCGCTCTCTTGCGCGGCCAGTTTTATGTTGGTCCATCAAGTTCATCGGGCGAGTTCGGAAACGGCACAACAGGGTGTTTCCAAGACAGTCTTGGGTTATGAAAAAGTTTTCACCCTATGGTCTTGGGCACGGACGGATGCCGCATATCCCCAGCCGCCGGCAACCGGCACGGCTTCATCTCAACCGCCGGGCTGGGGTAATTTTAACGTGGACGTGGTTTTGCGGGCCGATCCGCTTACGGCCGTTATGCTGGCCGTTGTCACGTTTATATCTTTATTGGTTGCGGTCTATTCGATAGGTTATATGCGCGGGGACCGGGGATACTGGCGATTTTACAGTTATATCTCGCTTTTCGTGTTCTCGATGACAATGTTGGTTTCCGTGAGTAACTTCGTGCTGCTTTACGTTTTTTGGGAAGCTGTGGGGCTGTGCAGTTATTTATTGATCGGTTTTTGGTACGAAAAACCCGCCGCCGCGGCAGCCGGAAAAAAGGCGTTTTTGGTCAACCGCATCGGCGATTTCGGTTTCGCCTTGGGCATTTTCTTGATCTGGAGCGTCTACGGCACGCTTGACTTTCACGACACGGTGGTCAACGGCGCAGTCACAAACGCGGGCATATTAGGGCAGACGCGCCTGGCGGCGCCGGGCTTATTTGTCGGTGGTTCGATAGGCACCGCGATTTGTCTGCTGTTATTGCTGGGCGCTTGCGGCAAGAGTGCGCAGTTTCCCTTGCACGTGTGGCTGCCCGACGCCATGGAAGGTCCCACGCCGGTGAGCGCATTGATACACGCCGCCACCATGGTCACCGCCGGGGTGTACATGCTTGCCCGGTGCATGCCGCTGTACGCGGTTTCGCCGATTGCTTTGCACGCGGTGACGGTCATCGGCGGCGTCACGGCATTGCTGGGGGCGATAATCGCAATCACACAAACCGATCTGAAACGCATCCTC
>JBEKIK010000207.1:0-5745 GCA_050011795.1 Thermoguttaceae bacterium
GACGCCGGGCGGATTCGATCCTTCTCGCCGGCTAAATGCCTGGAAATAATTTGTTCCGCGCCGGGGAATTTCCGCCGGGAATTGGGCTGGTCGATGTTGATCGGCGTATTATCGGCCACGGCGGCGGTGCTGACGGCGATTCCCTTGGCATGGCTGGCTAGAAAAAGAAATTCTCAATCCGCCGCCAACGGCCGCGGCGTTTTGCACGGCGCGACCAATGGTCGCGGCTTTACATTCAATTTGCAATTTGCAGTTTGTAATTTGCAATTTGCAATAATTATATCGATCATCGCCGTGCTTCTGGTCTTGCCAGGGCCGATCTTGGGGATTGTCATTATCAAGCTGTTGAACCGGCCGGAATTGCCCGGACTGACGTGGTTGTACGATCATTCGATACTGGCCCCGTGGCTGGCGGTTTACTTGCGCAGCCTGCCGATCGCCACGCTGATAATGTGGCATGCATTGCAAACCGTGCCCCAGGAATTAATGGAAAGCGCGATGATCGACGGGGCCGGACCGCTTACACGTTTGTGGCGGATCGCCCTGCCCATGAGATGGACGGCGGCCGCGGCGGCGTGGCTGGCCGCCTTGGCAATATCCTTGGGCGATCTGGCTGCCAGCATACTTGTCGTGCCGCCGGGCGTAACGACCGTTTCCATCCGCATCTTCGGGCTATTGCACTACGGGGTGGAAGACCAGGTATCCGGCATTTGCCTGGCGATGATTCTGATATTCGCCCTTTTGGCCTGGGCGATATTTCGATTGGCGGCACGCATCGGCCGCCCGAAATAATCGGAATAATCCGTAAATTCCCGGCAGTTCGTAGCAGGCACACGGCGTGTGCCTGCTACTTTCTCAATTCCTTCAAGTATAATGAATAGATGGCGCCAATGAATCTACATCGCACTTTGTTTTCAGCAGTGATCTTTCTCGGCTGGACCGTCGCGGTCTGGGGCATGGATCAAGTCACCTTCCGGCATCACGGCCGGGAAATTACCTTAAGCGGCCGGTTGTTGATCACCGCTCAGGACGGCGGATTATTGCTGCTGACCCGGGACGGGGTGATTTGGCCGATAACGCCGGAGGATCTGATCAAGCACACCAGCGACGCCGCGCTGTTTGAGCCATTTACCCGCGAGGAAATGGCCAAACGCCTGTTGGCCGAATTGCCAAACAATTTCGAGGTCTTGCCCGTCAAGGACTACAAGCACTATTTGATTTTTTACGATACTTCCAGGACCTACGCCCAGTGGTGCGGTTCGCTTTTCGAGCGGCTGTACATGGCCTTTACCAATTATTGGTCGCAAATGCCCAGGGGATTCGAGCTTACGAAGCCGGAGTTTCCGCTGGTGGCCGTCATATTCGCCGACAAACAGGCGTACCTGAAATTTACCCGGGCCGACTTGGGCGATGCGGGCGAATCGATCATCGGGTATTTCAACCTGGCCACGAATCGGATGACGATGTACGATTTGACCGGCGCGGCCTCGGCCGGCCGGCCATCGGCCCACATCAGCACGGGCGCACAGATCAACCAAATCCTGGCCCGGCCCGAGGCCTTGCAGACCGTCTCGACCATTGTTCATGAAGCGACGCATCAAATCGCCTTCAATTGCGGGCTGCACACCCGGCTGAGCGATTGTCCGGTCTGGTTCAGCGAAGGCATCGCAATGTATTTTGAAACGCCCGATCTAAACGGTCAAAAGGGCGGTTGGAGCGGCATTGGGGCCATTAATCGGGTTCGACTGGAACAATTCCAGAAGTATCTTTATCGCCGGCCGGCCGATTCGCTCTCCACGCTCGTCACTGCCGACAAACGGTTGCATGACCTCAAACAAATTTCCGACGCATACGCCGAGGCCTGGGCATTGACGTATTTTCTCATCAAACAGCATCCCAAGGAATATATCGCTTATCTGCGGATGTTATCCAAGAAAAAACCGCTTTTGCGCGATTCACCCGAAACCCGGCTGAATGAGTTCCAACAGGAGTTCGGCAACATCAAGAAGCTCGATACGGAATTTTTGCGCTACATGGGCCGGGTGCGGTAAATGGATTTCAGGCTGGCCATGTTTTTGCGGCCATGCTTCCGTTATTATACATGCTCACGCAAGCTTTTTGCGAGGCCGAGACAGCGGGACACACCGACCTAATGGATCATTTATTATGAAAGAAAGCAATGGAAAGCATGGGAAGAATTTCTAATACTAAAAAGGCCACTAGGAAACAAACCACATAAATAATAGCACAGTACCTCCACCACCACGGCGATGCCGTAGCCTTGTGTCTGATCAGATACCAAGTGACGAATGCTATACTTACGCCGAGCACCACGAACAGATCTCCAATATCCTCGTTCCGAACCTTGCGCCGGTAGAAGCAGTCTAACAAGATTCCGAGGTAAACAATGTAGTAGCCCCATTTGAAGGCGGCGTTCTGAACAGCCACCGTTCGCTCGTCTCGTTCCACCGGTTGCTCGGTATTCATTGCTCTTCCTCCAGATAAAAAATGTCTTCGACCCGCTTGTCCAGGCGATTAGCCAGGACCAGCGCCAGCAAGGCCGAGGGGTTGTATTGTCCGGTTTCAATTGAACTGATGGTTTGGCGAGTCACTCCGGCTAGCAAGCTGAGTTGCTCTTGGGAGAGAGTTTTCTCTGCGCGGGCGACTTTCAATCGGTTGTAAAGGCGGAATTTAGACATGGCGTGTCCCTCGTGCGTGTATCTTAATCCAAAGGGCAGAAAATGTCAAGTATACTTTGCATTATGACCTGTTAATTTAACATAATGACTTCTATACTTGTCATCGGAAGAAAGTCAGTGATACATTGGACTCTACCTCGGCCGCCCCTACTAAGACCTCGCCTAACCCGGATTATTCATGAATTTACACTAGCCCGAAGCGCAAGCGAGGGATGGCAAACAGTTTACCCTCGCTTGCGCTTCGGGCTGGTGTTTTGCACTCTGCGTTAAAAATCCAAGGCTGTGAATAATCCGGTCTATAATCACCTTATTATCGTGCCCGAGTAAAAAGAGCGAATTCCGTCCGACGTTTCCAAAAGCAATGCCCCATCCGGTGCAATGCCCCGGCATAGTCCGGCAATGGTTTTCCGGCCGTGTTGCAAGGCAATCGGCTTGTCGCGCTGCAAGCAAAGCGCATCGGCCCGGGCGGCGAGTTCGGCGGGGGCCTGCTTTAATGTAATAATGTGTTCTTCCATCCTATTAAGAAATGCGATTAGAATCTCGGTGTGATCCTGCAGCTTTCCGCTCAGTTCCAGCAATGTTGTCGCGATCCGAAGCAGTTCGGCCGGCACGTCGGACATCGAGTTATTCGTGTTTATGCCGATGCCGATAACGGCCCGGCCGTCCGTCAGCACCTCGACCAGTATCCCAGCCAGCTTGCGCCCGGCGGCCATTACGTCGTTTGGCCATAGGATGCCGATTTCCACGTTTCCCAGCAGCGGTTTGAGACTTTCGACCACGGCCACGCCCGCGCCCAGGCCCACAAGTATGTTGGAGCGGCGGTTAGACTGCACAAGAACGTTGGGGCGTGAGTTTGACTGCACAAGAACGTTGGGGGGGCAGTTGAACTGCCGCCCCAACATGTTTTCGTCTTTTTTGCCCTCAACCGCGGGGGATTCCAATAACAAACTGAATGCCAGGCTGTCCGAGCCGGTCCACCAGCGGTTTCCGCCCCGGCCGCGCCCGGCGGTTTGACGATCGGCAATCACCAAAAGCGGCAATCTGTTGGCGCCTTGTTTTGCCCGCTCCGCCGCCCGATCGTTCGTCGATCCCAGCTCCTCGCGGTGCTCCACTTCCACGATAAAGGTCTCGCGAAGTATGCGATTGATATCCATGTTGACTGGCGAGGGGAAAGGGGAAATGACGAAGCACGAAAGTCTAATGTCGAAGTTTATTGTTTGTCATTCGTCATTCGAGCTTCATAATTCTTTCGACATTCGAGCTTAGTCATTATCCCTAAACTCTATTTGGTTTTTTCCGTCTTGATTTTTTCTTTTTTCTTGCCATCAGAGGCAGCGGAGGCAATGCTTGATTTCTCCGCCGCGGCGGCTTTCTTGTACGACTCGCTGCGGTAATCCGTCTTGTAAAATCCCGATCCCTTGAATACCAACGCCGCGCCCGGTCCGATCAGCCGGCGAAGCTTGTTTTTCCCGCACTCCGGGCACTTGCGCTTCGCCTCTTCCTTGATCGATTGGAACAACTCGAACTCATGCTTGCAGGCGTCGCAAACGTAATCGTAAGTGGGCACGGCAATCCTCGCTGGTTGAATTACTTAACACCGGTCGCAAGCGACCGGGCTTCTATGTTGGGGCAGCAGTTAAACTGCTGCCCCAACATACCGGGCTAATCGGATGTATCATTGTTCTTGCGAGTATCATTCGCGGATACGATTACCTGGCTGGGTCGCACCACTCGGTCGTGCAGTTGGTACCCGTCTTGCGTAACCGTAATAACCGTATTGGCCGGATGTTCGTCCGAAGGCCGCTGTAAAATCGCATGGTGCAGGTGCGGATCGAAGGGGGCGCCCAGGGCCTCGATTTTCACGCAGTGATGACGCCCCAACACTCCTTGCAACTGCTGGGCGACCAATTTCACGCCGTCTAACAGCCCGCTGCCATCCGCAGATTTCTCGGCGGCACGGATAGCGCGCTCAACGTTGTCCAGCACTGGAAGCAACTCGCGAATCAATTCAACCGTCTCGGGCAAGGCGTTTTTTTGCGTTTCAGCCGGTTTCTCCTTCTCGGTAGGAGGAGTTGCCGGAGATTGGGCGTCTTGCGCCCGGACGGTTTCAGCGTCCTTTGCTTGCGGATCCACGGTCTTGGCCGGATCTTTCTTGTTCGGATGATGACTCATGTTTGAAAATACTCTTTCAATTTTTCAAAGAAATTTTTGCGTTTGGGAGTTACCTCGGTATTTTCCACCTCCGCCAGTTGACGCAATAATTCCTCGTGGTCCTTTTTGATTTTTTTGGGCACTTCGATATGCACCTGCACCAGCAGATTGCCGCGGCCGCGCGTACGGACGTCGGGCATGCCGCGGCCGCGCAAGGTGAAGACTTCGCCGGTCGGCGTGCCAGGCGGAATTTCCAGCGTCTCTTTGCCGTCCAGCGTGGGAACCTCGATGCTCGTCCCTAAAGCCGCCTGTGGATAGGTTATCGGCACCTGGCAGATCAGGTTTCTTCCGTCGCGCTGGAACAGAGGATGCTCGCTTACCCGTATAAAACAGTAGCAATCGCCGGTCGGGCCGCCGTTCGGACTCGGCTCGCCTTCGCCGCTTAAACGCATTTGAGTGCCGTTGTCCACGCCGGCGGGAATATTTACCTTGTGAGTGATTTTTTGGGGTACATAACCCGATCCGCTACATTCCCCGCAAACCTCGCGGATCACGCGGCCCTTGCCGTGGCAGGACGGGCAAGTGGTTTGAATGGAAAACACGCCGGTCGATTGCACTATCTGGCCGCGGCCCCCGCAGTAACGGCAGGTTTCCGGGCTGGTGCCCGGCTTTGCCCCGGACCCGTTGCAGGCGCCGCAGCGCTGATGCCGCATGAATCGCACGATCTTCGATGTGCCGTGGGCGGCTTCGATGAGATCGATTGTTACCTCGGTGTGAACGTCGGCCCCGCGATGCACTCGATTGCGCGGGCCGAAAAACTCGCCGAAAAGTCCGCCCCCAAAAATATCGCCGAAGGCCTGGAAAATATCGCCGATGTCGTGGAAATGCGGCGCCC
>JBEKIK010000208.1:0-4707 GCA_050011795.1 Thermoguttaceae bacterium
ATTTTCATCGCCGACTGGTTCCGCATTGCTACATTCGCGGCGTGGTCGATACGGCCCCGCTTCTGGAACGCGCCTTTGCCCAGCGGGCCGGATTCGGCTGGATCGGAAAGAATACCCTGCTGATAAACGAGCGGTTTGGAAGTTGGATTTTTCTGGCCGCTTTATTGACTACCGAAAAACTGCAATTCGATGAACCAACATTGATAAGTCGCTGCGGCTCATGTCAAGCGTGTCTCGATGCCTGTCCTACGGGCGCATTGGAAGCCCCTTATCGTCTTGACGCACGAAAGTGCATAAGCTACTTGACTATTGAATCGCCCGGTCCAATTCCCCCAAAACTGCGGCAGGCCTGCGGCGATCGATTGTTTGGATGCGACGCTTGTCAAGAGGTTTGTCCCCGGAACCACGGCACGCCGACTAGCAGTGAAAAAACTTTCCAGCCCCAAGAGGGAATGAATCCCGTCCGTCTTGCCGAGTTGTCCGCCCTGGACGAGGCCGGTTTTCGTCGGCGATTCCGCAATACGCCGCTTTGGCGAATCAAACTCGACGGCCTGTTGCGTAACGCGGCCATGGTCTTGGAAAATCAACGACATTATTGCGAATAGCCAAGTATGGTACATGAAACGCACCAAAAATTGTTGCCTCTTTCATTGGTGCGTTTCACGCACCCTACGACTGGAGAACCAAGAACATCATTGCGAATAATACGTTTCATCGACCGTGGCCGGCCAAACGCCCGGCAGGTCTTGGGCGTACCATTTTTCTAAAACAGCTTGCCAGTCGTCGGGTTCTTTTACGGCGATAAAGGCCTCTCGCACTTTTTTCGCCTGGGGATGCAATCGGGAATACTTGATGCCAAACTTGCGCATCAGGGCGCAGCAACGCCGCGGTCCGTATATTTCCCCGCTCAGGCGATAGTGTTCGGCAATCACCTTGCCCTGTTGGTGCAAACCGGGCGGGGGCATTTCGCGCCCCTCGGCCAAGGCCCGGATTTGCTGGAATATCCAGGGATTCCCAATCGCGCCCCGGGCGACCGATACGCCGTCCACGCCGGTTTGGGCGAACATGTCAAGACAATCTTGCGCGGTAAACAAATCGCCGCTGCCGATAACGACCCGCTTGCCTGCGCGCTGCTTCACTTCGCGGATGAACTGCCATGAACTGCGGCCTTCGTAGCGCTGGCGCACGGTTCGGCCATGAACGGTAATTGCCGCCGCGCCAAGCCGATATGCGCCGTCGAAGATCACAAAAAAACTATCGCGGCTTTGCGGGCTGTCGTCAGTTCCGCAGCGCATTTTCACGGTAAGCGGCATACGGGCGGGCAATACATCTCGCACCCGGGCCACGATCTCCAGGGCAATATCGGGCCGGCTCAACAAATAACCGCCCCGGCATCGGCCCAGCACTTTTTTCACAGGGCAGGCAAAGTTCAAATCGATCGCGTCGAAACCGGCCTCGACCAGTTTTAGCGCCGCTTGCGGAAATTGCTCCGGCACCGCGCCCATCAATTGTGCCCCACATGGATGTTCCTCGTCGGTAACTCGCAAAAAGCGTTTTGCCTTGTTGCCCTTGGTTACGTTGAGAATAAACCGATCCAGCATGACCTCGCAGATCGTATACGGCGCACCCAATCGCCTGGCGATTACCCGCATCGGCCAATCGCTATATCCGCTCAACGCGGCCTGGATAGCGGGAAAATCGATCCGCAGCGACCCAAGTTGAAGCGGCAAATATGAATATGTCATATTATTTCAGGTTAGTACATTAGTACGCCGCGCAATAGGACTGTATCTTCGGGATAGAAATCGGGAATGTCGCTGTTGAAGCGGATGCGCCGGCTGAAGACATAACCTATTTCCACGCTGGCTGAAAGTCCGCCGCGGATTTTGCGTTCCAAACCCAGGATCAAACGATCATCGCTCAGAACCACCAAATCGTTGTCACCGTTGCTGTGAGCGATGGCCCAGGCGTCGTTGGCAAATTCGCCCGCTATATAGACCCATGTTTCCACATCTTTATTAAGGTCATCAAAACAATGGATGCGCTTGGAAATTTTGGGGGTAGGGAAGATAAGGTCTAATTTCATCTCCTCATTGGGCGTCCAGATCACGCCGCCGATGGGAATCACGTTGTCGTCGGGCAGATCGAGGTATGCCGCGCCGAGAACGAATTTCACCGTGGGATTGTAGGTCCAAGCGACTGCGCCGTGGCCAGTCAGCCGAAAAGAATCGCTTGCGCCTTGATTGAAGTCGCTGAAAACGCCGGGGGTAACGGCCAAATCAAGCCCCCACTGCGGCGTTACCTGGGAGAGCCAGCGGAATTGCATATAGGTCTCGTAAAGCCGCGGCGGCAGATCAACATTGGCGGGGCCTTGAAGATAATGAACCGTAAAACCCGGCGTAATCACCAACGGCGAATCGCGGGTCGGACAAGGCAAGGCCAAAATGATCTTTGATTCCAGATCGGTTTGACCGAAAGAGCGGCTGTCGACCCCGCCCGCCAGCCACGTGCCGCTAAAGATCAGTTTTTGGAACATGCCCGGCCGCACATCGCTTGGCGGTTCGGTCGGGATATCGGCCGCTGTCCCGCCGGGCGCCTGCAGTATCTCGGCCGAGGAATCAGGATGCGAGACCAATTGTCCCGGATATTTTTCCTGCTCGGGAATCACTTCCGGCAAACGCACTACCTGAGCGGCAAGCGGCGCGATGCCAAGGAACAGCCATAAAAGAAGAAAAAAGATTGCAAATTGCAGATTGCAGATTTGATACATAAAGCTGCGACCGTTGGTCGCGCTGTTAGGCGGTAGGCTGTAGACTGAAGACTGTTGAAGTTGAAAGTGATGAAGTACGTATTTACAGATTTTTTTCATCCTTCATCCTTCATCCTTCATCCTTTAATATGCCAACCCGCCGCGAAGGAAGACCGTATTGGTGGGATAATAGTTAGCGGGCGATTCGCTGGTGTAATATATTTGGCGCGAGAATGCGCCGCCCACCTCGAACAGGCCTTTGAAGTTGCGATATGTCTTGAACTCCAATCCCACGGCAACGCGAATGTCGTTGTAATCGAAGTCGTCGAATTGACCGGCTACGGGCGATTGATAGGGGGGCGGAACGGCGGGAACGTCGAAAGTAGCCCTTGTAATGTGCCAGGCTCCGCCGCCGTAATCGCCGGAACAATATAACCACCATTCCGTGCCGCCAGTGTTTGTCAATCGCTTGCCAATCTTGGGATTGGGGAAAAGGATATTGAAGTACCAGTCGGGATTGGGCGTCCACACAATACCGCCGGCAGGAAGAAGTTTAATTAAGTTGCGATCAAGATACATTACCCCGGCCTTTAACTTGACATTCGGCGATATGGACACAACTCCCAAGCCCGTGCCGGTGTAACGTATACTTTTGGTAGTAATATTTCTTATAAAATCGTCGTATAAACCGACGCGAAACGACAATTCACCGCCCAGCCAGGGCAGAACTTGCGGATTCCACTCGGCGCCCAAGTAGGCGTCGTAAGTTCGCGCCGGCAGGTCGGCCGGCGGAGGATCGGTGGGAACCGTTTGCAAAATGGATACCGGCCCTTGCCAATAATGCACGGCAAAACCCGGCGTGATCATAAACGGCGTCTCGATATTGTAAAATGGAACGGCAAACGTGGCATTAAGCTCGACGTCGTTAATGCCCAGTCCTTGGTTGCCTTGATCGGTAAACCAGTGATAATCGAGGCGAATTTCCTGCAATGCCTTGGTCATGGCCATGGCGGGCACGGCAGGTTGACCATATTGAAAATAAGGGTCTTGCTGCAATAACGGCGTGGGTGTGGAACTTGGACAAGGCGAGGCATAGGGATCCCAGGTTCCCGGCGCCTGAACGCCTCCGCTTACAGCGCCCGGTGCGGGTATACTTCCGACAGGCGGCAACTGCGACGGGGAAGCGGGAGGAGTATAATTATAACTTCCCTGCGGCACATACCCTGGCGCCGACTGACCATATCCAGGCGTTGTTTGGCCATATCCAGGCGTCTGACCATATCCAGGCATTGTCTGACCATATCCAGGCGTTGTTTGGCCATATCCGGGCGCCTGCTGGTAGTATCCTGGTGCTGACTGAGTATAACCCTGCGAAGGCTGTGTATAAGTATTCGGCGATTGGTAGGTAGACGTAGGCGGGGTGTATGTGGACGAGGGAGGATAAGTTGCCGTCGGCGATTGGTAGGTCGATGTGGAGGGTGGGGTGAGCAGGTTCGGGCTGGTATTGGCCGTTCCCGTATCCGCCTGTGCAACAGTCGTGGGAAATTGAATACGCTGTGCCGGTGCGGGTGCGGTCCATAGAAGCACCGGCATTATCATCAAAAAGGACAGTGACCGGACTATTAGGGACACGGTATTACTCCCGTATTTTGGGCGTTTTGTCCCGATTTACAGAGAAAAGAGGGAATCACATCCCGTTTCAATCAGGGATTTGTTATAGGGAAAAGACTTGATATAATTAGGGAGGTTTTCAATACCAAACCCGGTTGGAGGGGTCAAGAGCAATTATCTTGTTATTCTCAATCAATATATTTCCCAAACTACCCTATTTGCCGCATTGCATATAATATGGTTAGTCATAGTCTGTGATAGAGATAATGTCTAGCCTTCGTTGCCCAATCTGTGAAAGAACGTTCGATTCCAACCAGAGCACGGCACTGCCGTTTTGCAGCGAGCGA
>JBEKIK010000209.1:0-4705 GCA_050011795.1 Thermoguttaceae bacterium
TGACTTTGCCGTTTCCGGGGCGTTCCTGGACGGCTCGATTGGAATGTCTTGACCGGGCGTGCTTCAGCAAGGCTTTGACCAACTCATCCTTGCGCATGGCGTGCCAACCCGGCACTTTTTGCTTTTTAGCCAGGTTGGCAAGATCTCTTACCGTTCGCGTTTTCAGAGCAGCAGGGGTCATCGGCAATCCTTTTATTACTTAGCTCTATCTAGGCTCCATAAGGGGACACTTCCCAGCCGCGCGGGTCCCCACACCTTACCCTTCCTACGGAAGAGTTTAGTGGCTGGGTCGATCAATCGTTAAATCCACTGTGACAAAACCAACAAATCATGGGTACGCCACAAGTTAGGTACCCTCGGTTTGGCAGGCTTCGGTTGTTAATTCAGGTAAAACGGGCTATTCTGGCAGTATTGATTATATCATAAAATGCTTTTTTCGCAATGATTTTCATCAGAAACAAAGGTGGCGACGATGATGATATGTCGTCATAAGTCTTTGATAATAAAAGACTTATGGATCATCAACAATATAAGAGAAGTAAATTATCACAGCAAAATTGTATTAAAATCTTGAGCCGTTATTATGCTCTGGCAGGGAATGGGGAAGGAGAAGATAATAGGCCAGTCTTTTGGTCGATTATCATCAGTTGTGCTTATTAATTAGTCTTTTAATTAGCCTTAATTACCCGGTTTTACCAGCCACTTTTTCTCCTAACCAGCCCGAACCTGTCTTGAAATGGATAATTTGCCCGACGACCAGTCCTCTTATGCCAATGCGATGCAATGGGTATCGCGCATTACCGCCATCTCGATGGAAATGGTTTTGCCCGGAGTGATTGGATACTACTTGATCGATCGGTGGTTGGAGACAAGAGTGGTTTTTTTAATCTTGGGATTGATTTTGGGTCTTGTGGGCGGAATATGGCAACTGATTAAATTGACGAAACAAAATAACAGCCATTAGAACTATGTGGCAAACTTTGCGCAAACAAAGCATTTTCATCCGCTCATTGGCGCTGGTGATCTTTGAGATATTGCTTTTCGCTGCTATAACACCATTTTTGTGGATTTTTGGATCTCCATGGAGTTTTACCGCCTCGGGAGTGGCTGCGGGATTGTGCACGGTAGGCGCGCTTTTAGGGTTATGGATACATTACGTTTTATGTGATCCCAAATTGGCATTGACTGCGCTGTTGCTTGGCATGGCGATAAATATGGGAGTACCCTTGGCGTTCGGGGTGGCCATCCATCTGCACGGTGGACCACTTTCCGAATCGGGATTCTTGTACTATCTTTTGTTCTTCTACTTGTTAACGTTGGCAATGAAAACCATGTTGACGCTGCCTTTATCAGGAAAAAGCGATGGCTGATCTCGTAAAACTCGCTGAACACGTCAGGGACAGCGACATTTTCGAGTTGCCGTTTCAGACCCATATACACATTCCGCAGCCTTTCGAGGCGCTGGGATTAAAATTGCATTTGAGCAAGTTCATGGTGCTGGAACTCGTCGTGGCGGTGCTAATGCTTGTGATATTCATTCCCTTGGCGCGGCGAATCAGAACAGGCGACATATCCCGCGGCCGTTTTTGGAACATGTTCGAGGCCATGCTTTTGTTCGTACGCGATAAAATGGTGCGACCCGCCATCGGGCACGATGCCGACCGCTTTTTGCCTTTTATTTGGACTTTGTTTTTCTTTATTCTGTTCTGCAATCTGTTGGGGCTGCTCCCCTGGACCGGCTCGCCGACGGGCGATTTCGCGGTCACCAGCGCTTTGGCTCTCATTGCCTTCGGTACGGTAATCGGAGCGGGCATGAAGAAGTACGGAATGATAAAATTCTGGACCGGCTTGTGTCCGCCCATGGATTTGCCATTTATATTAAAAATATTTCTAGTGCCCATGATTCTGTTTATCGAGATATTCGGATTGTTTATAAAACACACGATATTGGCCGTGCGTCTTTTAGCCAACATGTTTGCCGGGCACATAGTGCTGGCGGTGGTCGTGGCTTTTACCGCGGATTTTGCCGCCTCGATTTTTTGGTACGGGGTAATGCCGGCCAGCGTGCTGGGCGGCGTGGCGCTGTGCATGTTGGAATTGTTAGTGGCCTTTATCCAAGACTATATTTTTGCCTTTTTAACCGCGTTGTTTATCGGAATGGCGGTCCATCAGCACTGACAGGATGCGGCCGCGGCGCCGAGAAAAACTTTTTTATAAGGAGATAAATGCAGTGAACAGGCTGACGAAAATTGCGTTGTTATGCGTCATCGTGTTGTTGACGACGGCCGCGCCCGTTTGGGCGCAAGAAACCGGCGCTCCTAGAATAACTAATTTGAATATTCTGCAAGGGGCCGCGTTCGGCGCCGGTTTAGTGATTTTAGGGGCTGGATATGGAATCGGCAAAATCGGTTCCTGCGCGGTGGAGAACATGGCCCGGCAACCGGAAGTGGCCGGCAACATTCAGACGGCGATGATTATTTCCGCCGCACTTATAGAAGGAGCCACCTTCTTCGCCTTGATTGTTTGTATTGCAAAGCCTTGATTGTTTGTATTGTAAAATAGATCGAAATGCCTCGAATTCTAAGACGCCGGTAATATGTTTATTCGAATTGTAGTCAGCTTGATGATCGGTCTGGCACTGTTGGCGTTTTGCGCCCCGGCCTTGGCTGAAGACGCGCAGCAGGCCGCCGGCAAGCCGGCGCATTCCGGCGAAACTGCGGCCGGCCAAGAGGAAGGCAATATCAATCCGATTCCCATGTCTTGGCAGCAGGTCAAAGGCGATCTTACGATCTGGACTGCCGTCGTGTTTCTGGTGCTCATGGTCATCCTTTGGAAATTCGCCTGGGGACCGTTGTCCGAAGGGCTCGACAAGCGGGAACAACATATCGCCGATCAGATCGCCCAGGCCAACGAGGCCAATCAAAAGGCCAAGGATTTGCTGGCCGGGTATGAAAAAAAGCTGGCCGATTCGCAGGACGAGGTGCGGGCGATCCTGGAAAAAGGTCGCCGCGACGCCGAGCAGGTCGGCCGCGCCATGCTTGACAAGGCCAAGGCCAACGCCAAGGTCGAAGGGGAGCGGATGCTTAAACAGATCGACGCCGCCACCGCCGGCGCGATCAAGGAATTGGCCGACCGCAGCGCGGCCCTGGCCGTCGAATTGGCCGGCAAAATTGTCCATGCCAGGCTTAATCCCAAGGATCACGCCAAGCTCATCGAGCAGGCCGTGGCGGGCTTTGCCGAGAGCAAAGGCGGGGTGAGTAGAAATTAAAAGGATGAGGGATGAAGGATGAAGGATGAATAAAGTTGCCAGTATAGTTCATCCTTCATCCTTCCTTTCAATTAACACATAAGACATAAATTACTTCGATGGCCGAATCTCGAGACATTGCCGCCGAACATGCCCGGACCGCGGCCCGGATCGAGGCCGACGTGAGCGTTGAGCATATAGCCGAGGTTTACGCCCGGGCTTTCTTGGATGCGGCCGAAGCGGCAGGGCAAACCCAGGCCCTGTTGACGGAATTCGACTTGCTTATGGCCGACGTGCTCGACCGGTACCCCAAGCTCGAGGCGGTGATCTGCTCGACGATGATATCGCGCGAGGAGATCGCGGCCGTGTTGGATCGCGTGCTGGGCGGCCGGATATCGCCGCTTTTGCTGAACTTTCTCAAAGTCCTGTCGCGGCACGGCCGGCTGGACTGTTTGCGGGCGATTCATTGCCGCGCGCACGCCTTATACGACATACTTCAAAACCGCGTTAGAGTGCGATTGACCACAGCCGCGCCGCTAAGCACCGAATTGGCCAGCCGCATCCGCATCGCCCTGCGCGGCAAGCTCGAAGGCGAGCCGGTCCTGGAACTGGAGACCGATCCCAAGCTGATCGGCGGCGCGGTGCTTCGCCTGGGCGACACCGTATACGACGGCTCGATCGCCAACCAATTGCAAATTCTCCGTCAACAGATGATGGACAGGAGCGCACATGAAATTCAAAGCCGACGAAATCGCTTCCGTAATCCGGCAGGAAATTGAGCAGTTCGAATCCCGCATCGATGTCCGCGAAGTGGGCCGGGTGATCGAACTGGGCGACGGCATCGCCCGGGTTTACGGCCTGTCCGGCGTGATGTCGGGCGAGATGGTCGAGTTTCCCGGCGGGATCATCGGATTGGCCTTCAACCTCGAAGAAAATTCCGTGGGCGTGATCATCCTCGGCGATTACCTGAAAATCAGCAGCGGCGACGAAGTCCGCAGCACCGGGCGGCTGCTCTCCGTGCCCGTGGGCGACGCCGTGCTGGGCCGCGTGATCGATCCGCTGGGCGGTCCGCTGGACGGCGGCGGGCCGATCGTCTCCACCGAGCGCAGGTTGGTGGAATCGGACGCCCCGGGCGTTGCCGGGCGCCAGCCCGTCAAGGTGCCGCTGCAAACCGGCATCAAGGCCATAGACTCGATGACACCCATCGGACGCGGCCAGCGGGAACTGATTATCGGCGACCGGAAAACCGGCAAAACCGCCATCTGCATCGACACCATCATCAATCAAAAAAATACGGGCGTGAAGTGCTTCTACGTGGCAGTGGGTCAGAAGGAATCGACCGTGGCCGGACTGATCGAGGTGCTGCGCAAGTACGGCGCGATGGACTACACCACGGTGATTATGGCCGGGGCCAGCGATCCGGCCCCGATGCAATACATCGCCCCTTACGCCGGGTGC
>JBEKIK010000210.1:0-4701 GCA_050011795.1 Thermoguttaceae bacterium
AAGATAACTGGCTTAAGCGCATAGGTATTAAACTCCACTTAATCTACACTGCCGGAATAATCGGCAAAGTTTAACATTTACTTTGCACCGTTTTCCTTTGTTGTTGAGATTTTTACCCAACTACGGATGGGTGAAATGAATATCACGGGAAGGGGGGGGCAAGACAATATGGAAATGTCCAAATAATAAGCAGGATTTTCCCCCCCATTGCCTACCTATCAAAAAAAGATAATGATTAAAAAGAGGATACACCAGTTATCTTTTTAAATTACAGTATGAAATTTCGGTAGACATAGTATGTATGATAGTTATCAAACCCATTTTTGTAGGTTTGAAAATAATATAAACTGGACGACACGTGACTTATTATGAGCGTTTTTCATATTGGTTCAGGAAGATAAAAAAGAAGATGAAATCTTATATTTAATTGCCTATGCATCCCAGCCTGCCTATTTTCTGATTAAGTGGTCAGCTTGCGAAGTGTTAAATGGATGGTTATCATGGAAAGGTGAAGCATTTTGAGGGGTAATTGATAATAATGGGTGCGTTACTGGATAAGGTTGCATAGAGCCGATGAAGGATAGGTGAGCCTGAGGTTTTTCCCGATTAACAAACATTATTAGTTAGAATGCTCTGGAGTTATAACACCGCTGGTGGCCACATAAATCCATCACACTCGCCTATAAGGGAGAACGTGGATGTACGTAATTGAAACCCAGAGTTTGACCAAATCCTACGGTGCCATAGAGGAGGTTCGCGTCCAGGCCTTGCGTGGGGTTGATCTTCACGTACAAGAAGGCGAACTTCTGGCGATTATGGGTCCATCGGGATCGGGCAAGAGCACTTTGTTGCATATTCTGGGCGGCGTGGAAGTGCCTACAAGCGGGCAAGTATTACTGGAAGGGGTGGATCTGGCATTGTTGAACGACGATGAGCGAACGATTCTTCGCCGCGAGAGGATGGGATTCATCTTCCAGTCGTTTAATTTATTGCCCGCTTTTACCGCGGAAGAAAACATCTCCTTGCCTATGGAGTTATCGGGCATACCTTCGGGCGAAGCCCGGCGGCGTTCCTTGGATATGCTGAAAATGGTGGGCATGACGCACCGGCGGCACCACATACCCAGCACTCTGTCGGGAGGAGAGCAGCAGCGCGTGGCCATTGCCCGGGCGCTTGTCATGGAGCCTGCATTGCTGCTGGCCGACGAGCCGACCGGAAATTTGGACAGCGTCAACGGCCGGCAAGTAACCGGTTTGTTGCGGCGGCTGGCCACGGAACAAAAACAAACCATCGTGATGGTCACTCACGACAGCGAGGTGGCCAAGCAGGCCGACCGTTTGATCCGCTTGCGCGACGGTTTAATCGAAAAAGACGGTCTGGTGCACAAGGAAACCCCCACTATTAAGGAAGTGTTGCCGCTTAAGGACGCCAAAACTTTACCGCCAAAACCCCTTGCCAGAAGTTGCCTGTTTAAGAGATCAATGTAAGCGGGTAATTTGAAGCAGACGATAAATCCCCTGTTTCGTTGTGTCTCCTCCATAAAGCAAGCGACCACAAAAACCTGCCGCTAACAACAAAAAGAAATGGTCCTCTGGAAATTCACGATCCGCGAGATCAAGAGCCGGCCGGGCCGGGCGACGTTGACGCTTTTGAGCATTGTCATCAGCGTGGCCGCGGTAGTGGCGGTTACCGTATCGAAAAACACCACGCACCAGGCGTATAAGGACATGTACGAGAGCGTGGCCGGCCGGGCGGCGTTCGAGGTTGTAGCCGATCAGGAGCGTTTTTTCGACACCCGAATCATCAAAACCCTGAAACAGGTCGCCGGCGTTAAAACGGTCATCCCGCTGGTCCAGAAATACCCCACCCGGCTGACATTTAATAAGCAACGTCCGTCAATCATGGTGATGGGCGTTGATCCGAGACGGAACGAGTTATACCAGGATTACGAATTGAAACAAGGCGATGGTTTCCCCAAGGAAGAAAGCGAAGAAGATGTCGCCATGATGGAAGTGGGGTTTGCCAATGCCTTGGGCGTTAAAGTCGGCAACGAGATTAAATTGACCGTGGGCAACGGCACGGTGAAAATCTTTACCGTTCTCGGATTGTTGGCCCCTCGCGGCACGTCGAATTTCAATCAAGGCGGCATCGTCTTTTTGCCGATTGGCACGGCACAGTATTATTATTCCAAAACCGGCGGCATCAACCGGGCGAGCATTATACTGGAAACCGCAGCGGATGAAAATAAAGTGCAAGCCGATCTGGCCGCGGTATTGCCCCCCGGCTTGCAAATCCGCACGCCCTCGTCCCGCATGCAGATGTCGCAGGATACCTTGAAAAACGCGGAACAGGGCCTGGCTTTCGCCTTCTGGTTGAACATCGTGCTGGCCATTTTCATGATCTTCAACACCTTCCTGATGAACGTGGGCGAACGGCGGCGGCAACTTTCCATCCTGCGGGCAATCGGCACGACGCGAAAACAAATCATGCGCATGCTGCTTTTGGAAGGTTTTGCGATGGGCGTAATCGGCACGGTCCTGGGGGGAGTATTGGGAGTCATAGGCGCCCATTTGCTAACCGCGGGCATGATGAAGGTATATTCCAACTCCATTCCGCCGCTTTTGATCACGCCGGGGCCGTTTATTTTGGCAGCCGTGTTGGGACCGATGATTTCGCTGTTTGGCGTGATCGTTCCCGCCTATTTAGCCGGCAAAATCACGCCCCTGGAAGGAATGCGCCCGATAGTCTCCGAGCACGACCGGCGAATCCCCTCATCATTTATCATTTTGGCGGTGACGATGTTCGCCGTGACCGGATCGCTTTTGGCGGGCAGCATTATGGGCTTTTTGCCCTTGGCGCTGTTGCCTGTTTTCGGCGTGTTTTTCACGGCGGCCTTTGTAATGCTCGTGCCCATCGTGCTTAAAGGCATGTCGAAAGGCACGGCCGCGGTGCTGTATCCCTTGCTAAAGGTCGAAGGACAATTGGCCAGCCGGCAGATCCTTCGCCGCCGGGCCAGGGCAACTTTGACCATCGGCATTTTATACATCGCCGTCAGCATGGCCGTCAGTCTGGGCATCACGCTGGTGAACAACGTCAACGACGTCCGCACCTGGTTCGACAAAACCATGAACGGTGATTTTTTTGTCCGGGCGACTTCATCCGAGATGTCCACGGGTTCCGCGGTGCAAATACCCGAGTCAATGGGCGACGACATCCGCCGGATCGACGGCATTAAAAACGTCGATAACCTCCGCTATATCACCGTCAAGACCGGCGATCAGCCGGTCCTGTTGTGCATCCGGGGATTTACCGACAAGGATACTCTGCCCCTGGTCTTGAAAGAAGGAACCATGGACGACGTCCGCCGCGGCCTCTCGCAGGGCGAGGTGGTCGTAGGTACGGTTCTGGCTAATCGCTTGGGTAAGAAGATTGGCGACGAAATCGAACTGACTGGGCCGAAAGGCCTGAAAAAATTCCGCATCGCGGGCATAGCCACGGTTTACTTGTACGGCGGGCAGGTGGCATACATGGAAGGCCGACAGGCCAAGGAAATGATGGGCGTCGAGGGGGTCGATACGTTCATCGTCTTAGCCGAGCCGAAAAAATTGGATTCGGTCGAAGCGGAAATGAAAAAGCTATGCGGCGAACAGGGATTGATATTACATTCATTCACCGCGCTTAGGAAAAGACTCAATGCCAAGCTGGACGGCGTAATCGGCAGCCTCTGGGGCCTGATGGGCCTGGGATTCATCATGGGCGCACTGGGCATGGCCAATACGCTTACCATGAACGTGCTGGAACAGACCCGCGAATTGGCCCTTTTGCGCGTGGTGGCCATGACGCGGCGCCAGGTCCGCAAGACGATCCTCGCCCAGGCCGCCATCATCGGCGTGATCGGGTTATTTACCGGAGTTCTGGGCGGCATTATCGGGTCGTACACGATCAATCTAAGTTCAATTCCCTTGTTCGGACATGCCGCCGATTTCGCCATGCACCCGCTGCTGGTCCTGGCATGTTTCGTCATCGGCATGGCGATCATTCTTATCGCCGCCTGGATTCCAGCCGAACGAGCGGCACGGTTGAATTTGATGATCGCGCTGCAATACGAATAATCAATAGAGAAGACTCCCGCCCCTTTATTCTTTATCGGCGATGGTTGCTTGGTCGCGGCACCCGGCGCGCGCCCTCTTGACAGATGGGTTGCAGTTGCCTACGCTGTAAGTCAGCGATGAAACGGTCAGATTCCCATTTTCCTCGTCGAGGGCAAAAAGATGAAAGCTTTTGTCGCCAAATATGCATTCTTTCTGATCGTAGTTAAAGACTTTGTGGCACGCAATCTACCGTGTCTGCTCGTGACGGTATTTGCCATTGCGGACGTATGGCTGATCATAAGATACCGTTTCCCCGAATCATGGCAGGAGCTAGCGTCCCTGGCGACCGTTGTCGGAGTTGAGGTGGCAGTCATCGGGGTTTGTATGGCGTGGACACAGATTCAAATTCATAACTCAGTAAGACGGACGAGAATCATAACTGAGATTTATGATGCCTTCCTAACCGACGATCTATGTAAATTCTATGACAGAGTTCGTAACGGCGACCGAATACGCTGGGACGATAAACAAACAAAGGACGAGATGCTATTGAATCAATCGTTGACGCGCTTTGATGAGATATGCTATCTTCAAACTCAGAAGTTATTCC
>JBEKIK010000211.1:0-7466 GCA_050011795.1 Thermoguttaceae bacterium
TTTCGCCGGGCTGGATGTCGAACCGGTCGCGGATTTGTTCCACTTGTGCCTCAAAATTGCCATGCGTAAATAACACGCCCTTTGGCGGACCGGTGCTGCCGGTGGTAAAGATGATCGCCGCCGGATCGTCGGCGTTGGTGGGTGCAATATCGCCGGCCGAGCGTGCAGCATCCGACGACCCAGCGCTGCGAAGTTGCCGCAAGGTCGGTCCGCCCCAGAACCAGCGCAGTCCCACGGTAACATTGAATTTCGCCCGGGAAAACCGCCTTCGCAAAAAAACCCGGACGGCGTGAACCTGGGGAATTGCAATGAAGCCCTCGGGCTGGGCCTCGGCCAGGCATCGGACAAGATTTCTTCGGCCCATGCCCGGATCGATCAAAATGCTCACCGCGCCGGCCTTAAGCAGTGCAAATACCAATGAAATGAAATCGATCCCCGGCCGCACAAGCAGCGCCAGCCGAGTGCCTTGAACAACTCCCATTCGGCGCAGACCCCGGGCAATACAATCGCTGTCGTAATCTAGTTGGCGGAAGGTGAAATGCCGATATTGTCGCTTGCCTTGGTTGTCGTAGCCAAGCGGCTCGACAACGGCCAGGGCTTCGGGCATGGCTTGGGCCATTTTGAAAAGTCGAGCGGCAACGTTGAGCGGATAACTCATGATCCTCTATCTTGGCAATTTAGGCAAAATACCGCAATCCCTTACAATATGGAGACTGGCTCCCAATATATCTACAAAAATGGCTGGTAATACAGGACACGGGAGTGTGGCTGTCCCCATTTTGTTAGTTTTTAGGGAATAAAAACCGGAATTGAAACAAATCGGCCAAAAGCATAGAATCCCCTTAGCTGGAAAAATTGCCTATCTTACATAAAGAGCACAACAATGTATCGAATCTATCGCTGGCCAATATGCTTGATCTTTTTGTTGTCGTTGCTGATCTTGGAAAGCCAAGCCGCGCCTCCTGGTGGCGGTCCAGGTAAAGGCTTTGGAGGCGGAACGGGAGGTGCGCCGGGAGGTGTTTTTCACATTAATGGGGGAAACGTCCCGAATCATGGTAATGGCCCATATCACGGCGGAGGTTTCCCTGGATGGGGACCATACGGCCCAAACTATCATGGCTGGGGATATCCCGGCGGTTGGCATGGCGGACCGGGCCCATATTACGGCGGATGGCCCGGTTTCCATTTGGGAATTACGATTCCTTTTGGCTACGACGATTACGATTGGTACGCTCCTTATTACAATTATTACAATTACAGATACTATTATTATGACCCATCCTACTACTCTGGCACGGAGTATTATAGCGTGGATTCTCCCATAGCCACCGCTCAATATCCGCCGACCATGTCCACCCCTCCCATTCCCACACCCGCGCAAGCCGCTCGATTAACCGACGAGCAACTCAGAATGATGATCGCAGTGGCTTTGGAAAACTATATCAAAGATTTGGACGCGTTCACTTCGGGCGAGAGTTGGAAAAAACACTTCAAACTGGCCGAATTAAAAGACCGCATCAGCGCATTGCAGAACGCATCGCCGGATGCGGCGACTCGGGCGCTAGTCGCGGATATATCGCAAAAATTCCAGGCGGCGGGCACAGATCCCACTTACGCAGCGATCACCAAGCCCTGGAGTTTTCAAACCCTGCTGGTGGCTTTACAGGAATACTCCCTGACAGCGGTACAGCGGCAAAACCATACGCTTTATGCCAAGGCCGAGACGTTGAAACGATCGCTAGACAACGTCTCGTCCGGCGAGGACTGGAAGATCTATCTGCAAATAAACGAGTTGGAGAAGCTGCTGGCCCAGCCGCCGATTTATAACGCGGAAATGAATAAGAACCTGGAAAAAATACTGGTGCGATTCGACAATGTCGCCCAAAATTCGCAATACAAGGCGGTAGCCGATCTGCAGGGTTTCGACGTTACCCGAACGGGATTGCAGCAATATATATATGCCCTCCGGGCGGAACCGGCAAATGGGGGCGCTTTGATCCCGTCTCTGCCGCCACCGCCTCCGGCCGAAAGCAGTTCTGGCAAGGCAACGCTGTAGGCTGTAAAATAAATCCGCATTGAATCAATCGGTTTTCAGGCCGGATTTGGTTGGGCTGGCAGTTCAACTACCACCCCAACGTTTACCAGTCCAACGTTGAATGGTTTTGTAGAATATTCCGTAGTCGAAGATAAGCAATGTCCGCCAAAACATCGAACCACCGCGAAACTCTGACCTCCCGCCAGCGCATGATGAAAGCCCTCAATCACGAGGAGCCAGACAGGATTCCGATCGACTTGGGAGGCAATCAAACCGGGATTCATAAAATCGCCTATCAGGCCTTGCTTAAGAACTTGGGCATAAATGATGAACTGATCATTATGGATGCCGTGCAACAACTCGCCCGGCCATGCGAAGCGGTACTAGAGCGGTTTCACGTCGACACCCGGTACATCGCCGCCAAGGCGCCGGCTGGTTTTAAGGGCGAGATCGTGCAAAATCATCGCGACGGCCGGCTGTGGCACGATTTGACGGATGAATTCGGCGTGGTTTGGTCCATGCCCGACGACCATCCGTATTATATGGATATCTCCCATAATCCCCTGGCCGGCGCAACGATCAAGGACATTGCCGAGTATCCGTTTCCTAAGGGCAACGATCCAAGCCGGTTCGAAGGCCTGCGCCAACGGACTATGCTCGTGAAAAACGAAACCCCGTTTGCCGTGGTCAGCGGAATCTCGGGTGTGGTCTACGAAATTTGTTGGTATATGCGCGGACTGGAACGCTGGTTCATGGATATGCTCTATTGAAGTTCTGGATGGATTGGTTCCAAGGCTTTCTCGACGAGGCGGGCGACCTGGTCGATGTGATAATGATCGGCGACGATCTGGCCGGGCAGACCGGCCCGCTTTTTCGTCCCGATTTTTATCGCCGGGTGGTTAAACCGCGGCAAAAGCGGCTGGTGCAATATATCCGCTCGCGGTCCAAGGTAAAAATCTGGTACCATACCTGCGGCGCCTGCATGAATTATCTGCCCGATCTTATGGACAACGGCATCGATATCATCAATCCGGTGCAGATCAGCGCGAAAAACATGTCCCCCCGGGAATTGAAATCCAAATTCGGCAAGCAACTCGTATTCTGGGGCGGGGCGATCGACGCCCAGCACGTGCTGCCACGCGCTTCGCCGGACGAGGTTCGCCAGCACGTCCGCCGCAATTTGGATATATGGAAACCCGGCGGCGGTTACGTGTTCAACAACGTCCACAACATCCAAGCCGACGTCCCGCCGGAAAACGTCGTCGCCCTTTACGACGCCGCGTACGAATATGGATTTTACGCTTAATTGGCTGAGCCTGCTGGGCATTTCCCTGGGATTGGCCATGGATGCCTTTGCGGTGTCGATTGCCACGGGTTTGGGGCTTGCCCGGGTAACGCCGCGCCATACTTTTCGCGTGGCCTTTCACTTCGGCCTGTTTCAGTTCTTGATGCCGGTCATCGGCTGGTCGGCCGGCCGGCAGTTGAGCCTTTATATTCATAATTACGACAACTGGGTCGTGCTGGGATTGCTTTCGCTGGTGGGCTGCAAAATGCTTTGGGAGGCCGGCGCACAACGTGAATCCAATTCCGTCGCCGATCCAACCCGGGGCCTGATGCTCTTGACGCTTTCGCTGGCCACCAGCATCGACGCCTTGGCTGTAGGCGTGAGCATGGCGCTTTTGGGCGTCTCGATTTGGCTGCCCAGCGTAGTAATCGGACTTATCACCGCCGCGCTCAGTGCGGTGGGCATCACATTCGGCGGCAGAATAGGCGCGCGATGGCAGCGCTGGGCCGAGACCGCCGGCGGCGTGGTTTTAATCCTGATCGGCCTGGAAATTTTTATTTCCCACTTATAATGAATGTCGCATGTGGAGCAGGTTGCAAAACCTGCTTTTTGGGCAGATTGGCAATCTGCCCCACGATATTAAAAACCCGAGACTCAATCGCCGGATAAGAGTCCGCGTGGAAAATCAGGCAAGGCCGATCTTTACCACGGCTTTTTTGACAAGTCCCGGCGGATCCACGGCGATCCCCGGCATGTGTGCATCTTCGGGCATAAGAAGCATGAAACCGCCTGACGCTAAAGTCAAAAAATCACCCTCCCCTGAAAGGGCCAAAAAGTCTTTATCGGCGTCGTACACGCCCGGCGCCAAACGACTTAGATGCGCGTAACCGATTCGCTCCGTTCCCTGAATGATATACTGCAAATCGATATAGCGGCGATGGGCTTCCCACCGTCCTTGGTCTTTCGGTTTGGTGGCGTACTCCTGCACCATGACACACATGCTCGGGCCTTCTATCTCGTATCTGCCGACATTGAGCGCCAAAAGGTCGGTCAACTGAATGTAATTGAAAGCGCGCTTAATTCCAGGGCCAAGATCCACATACAAATGAGCATTTGTTATCAGGTCGATAATCATATTCCTCCCCTTTCTTTCCAATCATTCATTCACCTGCGTTGTCCTCCCCTTCAGCCGCCCCATTGTTTTGCTCAGCGGACTGCCGACGGATTGCATCGAGGATTTCAAGGATCTCATCTCTGCGTTGAAGCGGGGCTTCCACGCGGCCCCAACCAGCGGAAAACTGGAACAGTCCGTCATAGGCCAAATCATAGTTACTATACATCGCATGAAGTATGCCGCGCTCTTCAAGCTCGCCCCTTAAGCGAATCGCCTCGACCTCGTTCCTGATAGTGGCGATCTTATCGAATCGTTCCATAAAGACATCCTCACATTCAGTACGTAAGAAAACCGGCCCCAATCCACGATTGAAAACGCCCGCTAGTCTAATTCGGCCGGATCGGCGGGACAATACCCCGAATACGCTTTCTAATTCAAACCTGCGCGTCAATACCGTTAAAATAGCGTGTTTTCCAACAAGGTAAACACGCGGCAACGCGCAGTTTTGAATTGTAATTGGTATAAAAATCCCCGTTCTTCAATAAAAAATCAAGTCGCGGAAGCGGAATTCGAACGATTCTTGACTTTGGAAGTCCTTGATGCTCTACTGATTGCTTGTAGCTCTTGCCCGTGAAACGGCCGACAAGCAAGTCGGCAAAGTCGTTTAAAGGATTTCTGATGGAACCGTGCAAAGTCAATTCCGTTCTTGAGTTGGTTGGGAACACCCCGCTGGTCCGCATTAACCGCATGAATCCGGTGCCGGGCGTCGAGGTCCTGGTTAAGCTCGAGTTCATGAATCCGGGGGGATCGGTAAAAGACCGTATTGCCTTGAGAATGATCGAGCAGGCCGAGGCCGCCGGCGACTTGACTCCCGGCAAAATCGTGTTAGAGGCCAGCTCCGGCAACACGGCCATCGGCCTGGCCATGGTCTGTGCGGTCAAGGGTTACCAACTCCTGGTAACGATGAGCGAGTCGGCAAGCGAGGAACGCAAGCGGATTCTCAGGGCCTACGGGGCGCAGATCCTTCTGACGCCGGGCTACCGGGGCACCGACGGAGCCATCGAAGAGGCCTATCGACTGGCCCGCGAAGAACCCCACAAGTATGTCCTGGTCGACCAGTTCAACAACGAGGCCAACTGGCAAGCCCATTACTACGGCACCGGCAAGGAGATTTGGGAGGCCACCGGCGGCAAAGTCGACGTCGTGGTGATTACCATCGGGACCTCGGGAACGTTGATGGGAATAACCCGGGCATTGCGCGAGCTGAATCCGGCGGTCCGCGTGGTCGGCGTCGAGCCTTACAAGGGACATAAAATTCAAGGCTTGAAAAACATGAAGGAAAGCTACGCGCCGGGGATTTTTAAGCCCGAGGAACTGAAAGCCATTGTAAACGTGGACGACGATTCGGCATACGAGGCGGCCAGGCGACTGGCCAGGGAAGAAGGAATCTTCGTGGGAATGAGCGCCGGGGCGGCCGTGAAGGTGGCCCTGGATGAGGCTCGGACGTTGGGCAAAGGCGTCGTTGTCGCCCTGTTGCCGGACGGGGGCGAACGCTATCTTTCCACTTCTCTGTTCGTGTGCGAAACAGTGCCCGAGCCATTGCGTTTCCACAACACCCTGCCTGGCCGGATCGAACAGTTGGAGCCTGTATCGCCCGGCAAGGTGTCGATCTATTCCTGCGGACCCAGCCTGGACGGACCTCCGGATTTGGGACTCTGCCGCAGGCTGGTCTTTTCCGACGTCCTGCGGCGCTATCTCGAATATCGCGGTTATCAAGTCAAACATGCCATGAACCTCGGCGATATCGACGACCGCACGGTTAGGGAGTGCCTCAAGTCCGGAAAGAATCTGCGCGAATTCACGGCGCACTGGGAAAAGGTTTTTTTTGAAACCCTCGATACGCTGCGCGTCAAGCGGTCGCACCACTATCCCAAGGCCAGCGAGCACGTCGCCGACATGGTCGAGCAGACCCGCGGGCTTCTGGAAAAGGGCTTGGCCTACGAAAAGCTGCGATCGGTCTATTTCAGGATCAATAGATTACCAGATTACGGAAGGCTATACGGGATCGAGCCGAAGCACATGCGTAGCGACGCGTCGACCACCTACGACTATTACGAAAAGGACCATCCCGGCGATTTCGCGCTCTTTAAACGTCCTTCGCTGGCCGAGTTGAAAGCCGGCATTTTCTGGCCCACGCCCTGGGGCAACGCCAGGCCGGGCTGGCACGTGGAGTGCGCTTGCATGGCCGTGGGGTGCCTGGGCCAGCCGTTCGATATCCACACGGCCAGCGCCGATTTGACATTTCCGCACGGCGACAATGAGATCGCCATTGCCTGCGGCCTGAAAGACAAGCCTTTGGCCCGGATCTGGATGCACTGCGAAGTGGTGATGGCCGACGGCAAGAAAGTCAGCCGCGCGGCCGGCAACGACCTCACCTTGGAACAACTCCTTGAACAAGGTTTCGACGGGCCGACGGTCCGCTACTGGCTGCTGGCCGCGCATTATCGCACGGTGCTTAACTATTCCGCGGCGGAACTTAAACGGGCCGCGAATTGCGTGGCCCGCCTGAACGAGTTCGTCGCCCGGCTGGGAAATTTTACTTCCGGCCGGCAAAATCCGGAACTGGATCAAGCCCTGTTCGCCACCCGCGCCAGTTGGCAAAACGCCTTGGACAACGACCTCAACGTCCCAAAGGCCCTAGGCAGGCTCTTTGCCTTTATTCGCCACGTCAACCGGCTCCTGAGCGGCGGAGAACTGGACGGCGGCCAGGTCCGGCAAGTCCTCGACTTCATGCGCCAAGCAAATAGCGTCCTCGATGTGATTGACTTCCAGCGCCAAGAGCCTGACGCCCAAGTGTCAAGCCTGGTAGAAGCCCGCGACAACGCCCGGAAGATGAAGGATTTTCAAAAGGCCGATGCCATCCGGGAAGAACTGCAATCGATGGGCATCCAACTTACCGACGGTCCCTCGGGCACGTCCTGGAAAAAGAACGGTTCTTGACTGTCAAACATACACCTGCCAACTTGGTAGAA
>JBEKIK010000212.1:0-4691 GCA_050011795.1 Thermoguttaceae bacterium
GACACAGCACTAGTACCAGCCGGTTCGGAAAGCATTACAAGCGATTCTAATCCTCTTTTATCACATTCGCTTTTAATTGCCTCGGCTTGGCGTTCGAGCAAATCTTCCGACCCGACGCTAGATACCCTTGCATACCCATAAGCGGTCATGGTTATTTACTCCTATGTTGAATGTGAATCCAAGGCATATCAACGCGGGGTAGTGTTCGATCGGCGTGATCTGCCCAGGCTATCAGAATCAGGACCACGACTGTAATTATTCCGGCAATTACCCATTTTTTCGGTTCAGGTGTAGTTGAGGGCACTAACTTAGCAAGCGGTCGGCGCGCGGTGCGTTTATAGGCTTTCCCGCGCGTTCGGGGTTTGGGCGTGTCCTTTGGCCCTACATCAACCCCGGCCTCTCGCAGGGCACGCAGGAAAGCCTTGTCTGGGTGTTTAATCCGAATGGTCATTTTCAACTTCCATTACCTCTTCCACGGTGACACCCAGGGCAGTCGCAATAGTGCGGACAGTCGCGTAGTGCGATAGATTGCGCCGGTTGCAACAGTATCAGTTGATGTAATCTTGTGCTGCGCGGCGGGTCCAATATGGGTCACGCCGATAGTTTTGGTATTTTCTATGCATGAAAATGTTCCTTGAGAGGGTGAGAACTTCTGGCGGCATACGAAAACTATATCCAATCTGGTCACGCAACTAGCGTGACACATTGTTGCGCTGCCGGTCAGTCTTTATGGCGGCATGCGCCTCTGGTCGGTAAAACATGCGCAAACGGTCAATTAACAGCACGCGCGCCCGCCTACTGCATACCGCGCACCAAGTCAGATTAAGGGTATCGTTAGGGTATATTCCCTTAGTCTGTTTTACTCTGGTATTCCATCACAGTAGGTCCGCAACACGACATAGCGCGTAGGTTGTTGCTTCAGATATTCGGTATGAGGAGCGGTGAATACTCGGAACGCGCTTGCGAGTAGGTCCAACACCACCAACACGCTACAGCCGTATTGCCAGGACAGTTTACGCGCTTGTTCTAATGCGTCGATGATAGACATAGTTCACCACCTTGAAAAACGAAAATCAATCAGGTTCGCGTTTAAACGCCGCCGATCGGCCTGGACGAGTTAAAATCCCGCCAATCGAATCGAAACGCAACCAGAGCGACGTGGAGGGCGTTAAAATCGAAACCAGGTTGCCCACAAGAAACAAAAAAACACCCGGCGATTTTAAGGCCGGGTGTAATGTAAGCTCTCGGATTGTAGGGTGGACTATGCAAATAGACTTGTCGGTTTGGAATGGGTTGCTTCGGCTAGGTCATAGCTTGCAACTACTGCCCACAGTCCACGTAAACGAGGGTGAGTATTGTGCAAAATGCTAGTGGCATAGCCTAGACCCTGGTCCGTCTTGTGTTCATCGGCAACGTGCCACTGTTGAACCGATTCGCAAAACACTATAAGGTAGTATGTAATCATGTTACACCTACCTTCTAGCCAAGGTAACACGGTACTGATGTTTGTTGCCGTTTGTTCCAGCCTGTCCGGTGTACTCTTTGCCGTCCCACTGCCGGATGAAGTCGAGTACGGAGGGAATGAACTCTGCAAGTCTTTCCCACTGCGCCGCATAGAGCGTGACCGGGAAACGAGGGGAGTTCAAACCGTACACCGAAACGGCGCCTTTTTCGCCGATTTTGCAGTACAGGGGGCCAGATTGCTTGGCAGGTAAAAGACTAGCCAATAGTGCGGCGGCTTTCTCTTGCGTAATCGTTCCGTTGCAGACGGCGGCGATTATCTCCGCCTGCGAAACGATACGCGAAACCTTGACAGAGGATAGGGGAGGGGATAACGTAGCAGTAGACATCTTTTTACTCCTTCACGAGTAAGAGGGTGGATAGGGTTCCCGGCGTGTACTCCACGTCGCGGAACCCGTTTTTTTCAGCCGATGGAATTTACAAAATCGGTCAAGCCCCTCTAAAATTTTATCATTATCAATCCCCGCAAGCTAAAATTCGTCGTAACTACAAACTGGATAAGAAGTTATTTCGATTTTTATTTTCTCGAAAAGCCATAACTCCAATCGCCACAACAAGTTACGTTTTTCGTTGGACACTTTGGAAAATGTGAATTTAACTCGATTTGCCGATTTTCGTAACTCTATATCCAGCAACACTTTACACTATATATCCATGCCCTTTTCGTACGGTATAATCGGGTCATTAAACCACCAAAAAGAGGGTAAAAAAGCAATCTGTGGAGATTAAGTTTATTGTACCTACTGCATAGTCGTAACTCGTTACAACATAACAGGTTACAACAGCAGAGATAATGGTGAGGGGGTAGGCCCCCCACGCCCGGCCCGCCCGATTTTAGTCTAGCGTCCCCACTTTACATTGAATTTGCGGAGTCTACCACAAGATTACAGGACATAGTGAAGATAGAGAAAAAGGATATATTCGCATTTTGCGAAAATACTTGAATCCAGCAATTCGGGTGGACTTTTCACCAAAGGAAATGGCGTCCGGCGAACGTCCGTTGACAACATCAAAACCAAACCAAATTGGCCCCAGGCGCACTGGTCCCCTTGACGGCGGCTGTGAAAGGTTTCACGAACTCGTTCCCACGCGGGGGACTGCGACAGCGTTGATTCGCTGCATCCATCCTTGGAAGTTCTCACCAGTACCGGCCAGTTGGTCGATATTACTCGGCCAATCTGTTGTTTTGCAAGGTTATTTGAACCTTGCCAGTTTTCGGGAATCGTCGGAATTGGAGTTTGGGGCCGATGGCGCCTTTATCCTGGTGCCGGACAAAAAACACGATGACGAAGTTATCCTTCGGCACCTAAAGGCGCGGCATACCGAACCGAAAGACGTTCGGCTCGCTTGCCTAGCCTGCATCAGCGGTCCTCCGCAAAATCGCCTCCTGCATGTATAATGCAATCACCGGGGGTCGCTCCCCTGGCTCTGGTCTCGTTGGCGGCGGTGATTCCTGCCTTTTCGCCGTCCGCCGACGGGACCCAATAAGAAAGGCAGATCATGTTAATTTCTGATTTAATCATTACAGCCTATGACAATCTTCTGCGCGTGATTCCAGAATCTCTTTCGGCTGAAGCAGAGAGCAAGGGCGCAAGGCTTCCTGATATTAACCCCACGGCACTGCATGATGTAACACGACGTTTTGTCGATGCACTTTGTAAGGAGCCCGCTACGGCTGCTGAACTGAAGCGGCGTGGCACGCTGGTTACGACGTTGACCGCAGAGGGCAGCGAATATTTGGCCGCCAAGAAGAAAGCACGGGTATCGCTACAGCAATGGAACCCGAATGAACCAATCCTGCAAAGGTTGGTCAACCACTTTCAGTCTGAGGGAGGCCGGGAATTGGTCGGCGATGTTCGGCATGAATACGAACGTCTTACCCATTTGTTGGATGGATTTTCTGTACCGGATACAACACGGCCTTTGCTAGAAGCGTGGCGCGATGCGGCATGGTCGATAGTCTCTGAGGGTGAAAACAACTCATTGGACGGCTGCTACTGGTTACTCCATATAGACAAGCTCCGCCACTCTATATTTGCTATTCCGGCGGCTCCGGATATCCGTCAGGCAGCGAAAGCGATGGTAGCATGGTGCAGAAAACATGCAGCGGTGCAAAGGCAGCATATCGCACAATCGGCTGCCATGATCGACGTGGCTACTGAGCGTCTCCAACCCTCCGACACGCCACCCAACGATCAGGGAAATAGAGGCAACGAAAAGAATCAGAGTAAAAAAAGGATACAGGGGAAGTGGTATCACGTCTGGCAGATCATTCAAAACAAGAATGCCACTAAAGGCAACGGCCAAGATCAGGCAATTGCCAACGATCATAACCGCGACTGCGCAATAAGAATCAAAGATGGCACCTGTGAACGGATCAACGCTAGGAAGGTGGCACAGATTCGCTATGAATACACCCACCCAGGCCGTCATCGTAAGCAAAATCATAAAACATGATTCTTTGAGAGGTTCGGAAAACCCTTCTTTTCTCTCATTCCGAACAAAGATTTTTCCTGCCTAATCATCGGGCAAAAGCATATTTTCCGGTTCGAGTTGTTCGGAAATAGCATTCCGAATCTTCGTACTATTGGCACCTGCCGCGATAATTCGGTTAGTTACAAAACACTAACCGAGAGAGCGGAACATGCCAAACTTCTTCAGCACTCGCGAGGTAGCCGACCTACTCGGCACAGAAACTTGGAAGGTCCGCCGTCTTTTTGAATCAGGCGAACTGCCAGAGCCGGACCGATTTGCTGGTAAGTGGGCAATCCCCTCGAATCAGCTTCCCAAAATCGTCGATGCCTTGCGGCGGCACGGCTGGTTGGAGGCGGAGGTTGTTGCCCAATGATTGCCACCCGGACCAAAATCAGCCCGCCCGATTTAGCTGCTCGCTGGGGAATCGACGCCCACAAAATCCTGAGTCGGATTAGATCGGGCGAGCTGCGCGCCATCGACATTAGCACAAAGCAAGGCGGCAGGCCGAGATTCTTGATCGACGAGGCCGACATTGCGGTATTTGAGGCGCGCCGAGCCGTGGGAGGGCCGATCAAGGCACCTCGACGGCGCCGGGCAATGCAAGGTGAAGTGATCCAATTTTTTTAGGCAAGAAATGTTTTCGGCCGGGCGACGGCAAAACCACCCAGCCGAAACAAAGTAAATTTCCATGAGCG
>JBEKIK010000213.1:0-4677 GCA_050011795.1 Thermoguttaceae bacterium
TTCTCTCACATGCCAAGGACGTTCTCAGTGCAAACGAATATGTCGGCTTGGTGCAGACGATGAATCGCCTTTCGCCTCCGGATCGTTCAGTGCCCGAAGACCTCGGTTACACTCCGGTTGTCGACAAACAAGTCATGGCGAAGTTTTACACTCCGAATCTATCCCGGCTTGAAAAATCAAAGGCGGGCGAAGCAGTCGCCAACCAATCTTTCGTGAAGCAAATAATGCCCGACCCGTCTTTCGTGAAGGAAATAATGCCCAATTCTTCTTTCTTGGCGAAGATAATGCCCATGCAATCTTTTTTGAAAAAAACCGTACCCAATCAAACTAATGTGGCAAAGGAAACGGCACCCAAAACTTATATTGTAAAAGAAATAATTACCAAACAGACTATTGTCTCAACGACGCCTCCAAATCAATCCGTTGTGAAAGAGTCAGCCCCCAAGCAGACCGTTGTGAAAGTCACAACCCCCAAGCAGACCGTTGTGAAAACAACGAAGCCCAGCGCGACTGCCAAGACTGCCAATGTCGTCAACCTTCCGCCGCCCCCGCACCAACAAAAAAATAACAGTCAACCGAATCCCTCCACGGTCGGCAAGGCGCAAAAAACTCCAAAATCCGACGATCCGGCGCCTCCCATGCCAGTGGCCGGGCAATCTCAAACCAGGAATACCGCCGCGGCTAAACCGGTCCGGCAAAAAATGGGGGAAAGCCCGAAGGAACAAGCCGAATCCGGCAATCAAGCCGCGATCCAACAGCCGGCCGGCTTGCTGCGCGAAGCCGAAAGAACAACAATTACTCATTCCTACGCCGATTATAGCGTACCGGTTTTGACTACGCCGGCCGCCGCATTGTTAAACGACCGCAACAACACCATACAGGCGTCTTTTGACCAGCCTTTAGAACCGGACTGCCAGGGCATTATCAAGTAATAGCGCCTTGAACTCGCCGGATGAACCGGGTATCTTGCTTGTGTAATGAATTAGCCTTGTTTAAGCGGCGGTTTAACTGCCGCAGGGACAATTATAAGCAAGCCGGTTTGCATTTTTTTCCGACGTCATCGCCATGCTCATGTCTGAATACGGGTTGTTTTTTCGCGAGTTTTTACGGAATTTTCACACCACCGGAGCGATCTTGCCCAGCGGTCGTCCCTTGGCCAAAGCCTTGGCGCGATACGTGGCCGAACCCGCGACGACAGGGCGGCGGATCATCGAAGTCGGACCGGGAACAGGCGCGGTCACGCGGCATATTATCGGCGTGTTGCAGCCCCTTGACCGGCTCGATCTGGTCGAGCTGAACGAATCGTTCGTGCGCCGGCTCGAGCGCCGCTTTCAAACCGAACCGCATTTCCAGTCTGTCGCCGGCCGCACTCGAATACTGCACTGCCCGGTGGAAGAACTTCCTTGCGAATCGACTTACAATTTGATCGTCTCGGGCTTGCCTTTGAATAATTTTTCCGCGGATCTGGTGGAAAAGATATTGCAAATATTTCTAAATCTGCTTTCGCCGGGCGGAACCCTTTCCTTCTTCGAGTACATTGCCATGCGGCGCATGAAAGCGATCGTAAGCGGCCCGGCCGACCGGCAACGTCTGCGCGGAATACACCGCGCCATGCACAACGTGCTGAAAATTCACGAAATCCGCCGCGACGCCGTGTGGCGCAACATACCGCCCGCCTGGGTCCACCACGTGCGCCTATAATTTACGTCATTTAGGAGTTATCATAATGTTGCAACGCTGCTGCGTAATGATGCTGCTTGCGGGATTTCTTCTTGGCGGCGCCTGCCCGGCCGCCCTGCCCGATGACAAACAATCCGCCCAGGAAAACGATTACGAGTTGTATAAACTCCTGGTCGATTCGATCGATCAGGTCCGGGAGAATTACGTTCAAGAGCTTGACCGCCGGGAACTTATCGAAGCCGCCATCCGCGGCGTGATGGAAAAACTCGATCCCTACTCCTCCTACATCGGCCCGAACGACATCGATCAACTTCGCACGGCCGTGGAAAGCGAGTTCGGCGGCATCGGCATTCAAATTACGCTCGACAACGGCGAACTGAAAATCCTCAGCCCCATCTACGGCACGCCCGCCTATAAGGCCGGATTGCTGGCCGGAGATAGAATCGTGGAAATCAACGGTAAAAGCACCGACAACCTCACCCTCGACGAAGCCACCGGGCGCCTCAAAGGCAAAGAGGGAACCACGCTTACGCTCACGGTGATCCATCCCGGCGGCGAAAAAAAAGAACAAATCAGCGTCACCCGCAAGCGAATCCACGTCGAAACCGTGTTGGGCGACCGCCGGAAACCCGACGGAAAATGGGATTTCATCTTCGATCCCAAACTCCGCATCGGCTACGTCCGCCTGACGGCCTTCAGCCGCGACACCTCCGGCGAACTGCAACGGGCCTTGGAGCAACTGCAATCGGCAGGTATGCGCGGGCTGATCCTCGATTTGCGATTCAACCCCGGCGGATTGCTCAACGCCGCCATCGAAGTAAGCGATTTGTTCGTCTCCGAGGGACGCATCGTCAGCACCAAAGGCCGCAGTTCACCCGAACGCTCCTGGGACGCGCATAAAAGCGGCACCTTCGAGGGCTTTCCCATGGTCGTCCTGGTCAATCGTTTTAGCGCCAGTGCGAGCGAAATCGTCTCGGCCTGCCTGCAAGATCACAATCGGGCCGTAATCATGGGCGAACGCACCTGGGGAAAAGGCAGCGTGCAAAGCGTGATCGAACTGGAGGACGGCAAAAGCGCCTTGAAACTGACCACCGCCGCCTATTTCCGCCCCAGCGGCAAAAACATCCATCACTTCCCCGATGCCAAGGATCAAGACGAATGGGGCGTTTTGCCGGATAAAGGTTTCGAGCTGAAACTAAGCGATAAAGAAATGGTCGAACTCCTTCAAAACCGCCGCGATCGCGATATCCTACGCAATGGAAACGCCGATAAAATCCTTCCGGCCGCCAAAAAAGAAAAACCGTTTGTCGACCGCCAATTGCAAATGGCAATAAAATACCTGACCGCAGAATTGGAAAAACAAAAAGAAGACGGCGAATAGTGGACAGTGGGCAGTGGACGGTGGGCAGTATGTTTATTTAATGTCATGTGAATAATTTCGTATTCATCGTTTAGCCCCGGAGCTTGCTCCGGGAGTATTTGCCTTGTCGGCCGGGGAGCAGGAAAAAGACGGTGGACAGCGCGAAACCGTAAGCGCTTTTTATCAAGTTTTCATTTATCAGTTTACAATTTTCAGTTTATGGTTATTGGTGGGCAGTAAACTGCCCACCCCAAACTAACGAATGTCCGCTGTTTTCATCCTTCATCCTTCATCCTTCCCCCTCATCCTTCCCGCTCATGAACATCCTCACCCTGGAGACCACTTGCGACGAAACGGCCGCGGCTATCGTGACCGACCGGCTGGAAGTGCTCTCTTCGGTCGTGGCTTCGCAAGACGATCTGCATCGGCGCTTCGGCGGAGTGGTCCCCGAGATCGCCTCCAGGGCGCACGTGGAACGCATCTTGCCCGTAATCCATGAAACGCTGGGCAAAGCGGGCCTGACTCTGAAAAACATCGATGCCGTGGCCGTGGCCAACACCCCGGGATTGGCCGGATCATTGCTCGTGGGACTCCTCGCCGCCAAGGCAATTTGCCTGGCCCAGGGCATTCCGCTCTTGGCGGTCAACCACCTCCAAGCCCACATCTACGCCTGCCGGCTGGCCGCCGATGAAGAAGTGTTTCCTTGCGTGGGCCTGATCGTCAGCGGCGGCCATACCAGTCTATACCGCTGCCGGGACGCCTTGGAATTCGACTTGTTGGGATCGACCATCGACGATGCCGCGGGCGAGGCCTTCGACAAGGTGGCGGCCATGCTGGGCCTGCCCTATCCGGGCGGGCCTGCCATTGGGCGCGCGGCCGAAGGGGGCAATCCCCGGGCCTACAATTTCCCCCGCGCACTGCTGGGCGACGACAATCGCCTGGATTTCAGTTTCAGCGGATTGAAAACCGCCGTACGCTATGCAATTGAGAAAATAAAGGTGTCAGGAACCATTTTTAATCCGGATTCGACTCATTTCGGCGAAAAAACGGTTCCCGACGCCTTTATTTCCGACCTGGCGGCGAGTTTTCAAGAGGCGGTTGTAGATTGCCTGGCCGGCAAGGCCTTTGCGGCGCTGCGTAAAACCGGCATGAACGTGCTTTGCGTGGGCGGCGGAGTGGCGGCCAATGCCCGGCTCCGCCAATGCCTGACCGAACAGTCGCTGCGGCTAAACGTCCGCCTGCATATTGCCCCTTTGAGCCTATGCACCGACAACGCCGTAATGGGCGCGATAGCCGTCGAACGCTTGAAAGCCGGGCGCATCGAAAGCCTGGACCTGGACGTCCAGCCCGGCATGATCCGCCCGGAAAAGTAACCGTCTGTTATGTACCGCTTTAAAATTTTCAAGCCTTTCCGGCATTAATATAATATAATTCCATTAACCCAGATTATTCTCATGGCCAAGGATTTTTATAGCAGAGTGCGTAACACCAGTCCGAAGCGCAAGCGAGGGTAAACTGTTCGCCATCCCTCGCTTGCGCTTCGGGCTAGTGTGAATTTATCGGGCTAGTGTGAATTTATGAATAATCCGGGTTAATAGCCCCTGATCCTTCCCATCGGATAGCCCGCTCATGTCCCA
>JBEKIK010000214.1:0-4676 GCA_050011795.1 Thermoguttaceae bacterium
GAGGTATCGGCCTGGGAAAACGGCTGGAAAAGCAGGTCGATTTGCTGCTCCGACATGCCGATGCCCGTGTCGATAATGTCGAAGTTTAACTTGGGTTGATTATCCGCGCCGGCAACGCAGCGCAGGACAATCCGCACGCCGCCGATTTCGGTGAACTTGATGGCGTTGCCGATGAGGTTAACCAGTATTTGCCGCAGGCTGAGGGGGTCGGTGAGAATGTTTTCGGGAACGTCGCCTTCATAATCCAGCGACAGTGAAAGCCCCTTTGCGTCGGCGCATACCTTCATGGTGGAGAGCACGTCGGAGACGATCTGGCCCGGCGAGCATATCACGGGCATGATTTCGAACTTACCGGTTTCGATCTTGGATAGATCGAGGATATCGTTGATAATGGCCAGGAGATATTCCCCATTGCGTTTGATGACACAGGCCGCTTCGTTGGCCTCTTGCCTCGTGGTATCGCCCAAAAGGATATCCGAGAATCCGAGGATCGCCGTCATTGGAGTACGGATCTCATGGCTTATATTTGCGAGGAAGGCGCTTTTTGCCTGATTGGCGGCATCGGCCGCTTCTTTGGCTTTAGCCAATTGGCTTTCCGCGCGTTTGCGCATCATGGCTTCGGTAAAGGCGGTGGCCAGCGACTCGATGGTTTTTTGATCGGCGGCGTCATAGCCCGATTCCTTATTGATCAAAGCGATAATCCCGATCGTTCTTCCGCCCTCCTGCAAGGGAACGCCTAGAAACGCTTTGGGCGCCGGCTGGTTTTCGAGTATGCCCATGGCGTCCGGCAGTCCGGATGGTTTGTTTTTTATTACCGATTTGCCATCCTTGATCACGCTTGCCCAGATGCCTCGGATTTCCATATTCCGCGTGGCCGTCATGGCGGCGGCATTTGTGACGTGAGATGAATTACAGCCGGCGTCGCTGACGGCTAAAGAGTCGAAACACCCGGCCTTGTTTATCTCGCCGATGAAGCCGAATTTGCTTTTGGTCAACTTTTGAGCCTCCAAGAGGCATAATTGGGCCAATTCTTTTTCATCTTGGCCAGTCAAGGACTTTTCGAATACGCGGTTGATTGCCAGTAGCATATCATTGTGACGGAGGCGTTCCTCGGCGAGTTTTCTGTTGAAAAATTCGGGCAGGTTGCTTTCCAGCAGCCGAGAGGCCGTGTCATGACGGTGCTTGGCATACTGTTCAACCCGATCGGCGATGGATTCGGGCGGGGCCATGATGAACCGGCACGTGTGGTCCCCGGCCGCGCGGCAGAGGATTTCTACGGTAACCAAAGAGAGACCGAAACTGGCCTCGCTCCACCCCGACGAATAGCCCGCGTTCATCATGCACACCGGCGTATCGGATGTATGCTTGTGGCGCAGCCAGGCGTCGGCTTCGAAGGAGTAAGGATGGTCGTAGATCAAGTAATAGTCTTTGTCGGCGGAGGGATTTGACTCGGGCAGGATGTCGACGAAGGCCCAGCCGCTGTGGGCAAAATGAATCGGACCCGCGGAAAGCCTGGCCACCGGATCTTCAAGATGCATTTTGGCGTGGAAACATTCGGCGTCGGACTTGCCGATGGCATGAGCGAAATCGAAAAGCATGTTCCGGGCGAACTCGTTGGCCTCGGCCTCCCGTCCCGCTCCGAACAGCCGTTTTATCAAGGCAAAGAACTCGATCGACAACGCCGCTCCCCGAACCAGGATGTAGCGTTCGTCGCCGATCTCGATCGTGCCCTGCTCGGGCTTGAATATGCGCGAGGCAAAGAAGCTCGACACAATCGGTTCCATCCGGGCGAAGATGGGCTCGATGTTTTGGGGCACCTTCACGGTCTTTAAGGACATGATTTGTTGCTACCTGCCTGATCAACATGCCCACCGGAATCCGAGAATCTCGGCCAATCAAAAAGATCGTTTTGTCCCTGCCCCAGAAAACAATCTCATACATATATAGCTTGAGGTGTACATCTTGATTGGATCAAAGGCCTGTTTTCAGGTTGAAGAAAAGGCTCGAAGCACGGTTAGTGCCGCCTCGACTCCGCTATGATCGGAGTTCCTGTTAAATCCACAACGCCGCGATTGGGGGGCTACCCAAGTCATCATTCCAAGCTAAAAGGCAGGTAACAAAATGAGGACCGAGTTCTGGCGGTTCTTCTTCACAGCCGGGGGTATTTGTATTATCCTTTTATCGATGAGCATCATTACCTTGACCACCGATTTCGGCACCGGCAGCCCTTATGTGGCGGCGATGAAAGGGGTGATCCTTTCGATCAATCCTGCCGTAGCGATCGTGGACATCACGCACGATATTCCTGCCCAGGACGTGCGGCAAGCAGCCTTGGCGCTGGAAGACGCGACCGAGTATTTTCCGCCCGATACAATACACGTGGCGGTGGTCGATCCCGGCGTTGGAACCCGGTGGGCGATCGTCTACGCCAGGATCGGATCACAACAATATCTTGCTCCGGATAACGGGCTGCTAAGCCGGCTGGTTGCGCGGACGCCGCCCGAGAAAATCTTTCGCATTACGGAATCTCAATTTTGGCTGGAAAAGGTCTCGTCCACCTTCCACGGGCGGGATATATTGGCGCCGGTGGCCGCGCGCCTGAGTTTGGGTTTGCCGCCCGAGCAGTTGGGGCCGTCGCTGGAAAAAATTATTGTCTTGGACTGGCCCCGGGTGCGGATCAGTCCCGCGCGGCTCGACGGAGCGGTGTTGGAGATAGATTCTTTCGGCAACATCATAACCGACATCACCTCCGAGATGCTCGCCGGCCGGCCTACCGACAAACGGGCCTGCATTGCCTGCAATATTTACGAAACCTGGGGCGTATACCACACCTATGCCGAGCAACCCCAAGGAACGCTTTGCGCAGTGATTGGATCCAACGGCCGTCTGGAACTGGCCATCGTGGGCGACAACGCCGCCGCCCGGCTGGGGCTGAATGTGGGAATGCCGGTGGTTATCGCCTGGGAATAGGCGAAAAGCTAAAATGGCAAAGCTGAGTAAAATATAACGCGCCTTATTGTGAGGAATTTATTCATTACAACCTCTCCGTAAAGACTAATTCCTAGGCAAGCTTTTCTAAAAATGCCGATAAAAACAGTGGGGTGAACTCTGCGGACCGTTCGGAAACAAGTCTTTATGTTCCCGCAACGGAGTTGCCCGACCAGATTCTTTTATACACTCACTGTTACAGGAGGGGGAAAATGAAACGCTGCACTAAGATTATTTTGGCTGGCATGTTCGTCTTCTTAGTGTCCGCCGGCAAAAGCGAGGCGCAAGTCGGATCAGATGGAAATCTGGCATATACTTTTTCGAGCTGTCAAGCGGACAATCCAGCCGCGAACAATCCCGAAACATTTGTCATTCGCAACCGGCTCGATTCCGGCTGGATCTGGACCGCCTCGGCCGACGCGATGATTATGTCCCGCAGCGGAGGCAAGACGTCCAGTTTATTGTTGAACGCCGGGACCGGCGGGGAATTGCTCAATGAAAAGAATATTAATTTTCCCTGGGCCGCCGGTCCGCGGGTGAGTATCGTCCGCGAAGACATCCTGTGCGGTTGCGACCTGGAGGCGAGCTACTTCGGCATCGACGGCTGGTCGGCCGAGAAGGACATCACCGTTCCCGCCGCGGGGGCGGATTTCAGGGTATATAACGCAACGGCCTTTACTTTGAATCCCGGCGACGAGGTTAATTACTATTATATTTCCCGGCTGCACAGCATGGAGATAAACTTGCGGCATCCGATTTGGGAAAGGCTCGACGTGCTGATGGGTTTCCGTTACGTGGAATTACACGAAGTGTTTAGCTCCACGGTGAACGATACGGTGTATTTGGAAGACAATGTGGACAATCATCTATACGGCGGCCAGATCGGCATGAACTTCGCGTTTGTCAACACTTGCCGTTGCAGCATCGAGGGCGTGATAAAAGCCGGCGTGTACGGCAATAGTTCCGATATCACGATGAAAGTTCGCGACCGCACTCGCCTAGGCGATACAATCAATCATACCGCCGCGCTGGCCGAAATCGGCCTGATGGGCATATTCCAGGTGACGGAGCGCTTGGCGGCGCGGCTCGGTTATCAAGCCATGTGGCTCGACGGCATAGCCATAGCCGGCGATCAGGTGGAAAACCTTAATACCGCCGATCCGAAACCGTATATGGGCGGCACGCTCTTTTATCACGGCGCCACGGCCGGGTTTGAATTCACCTTCTAACCTATCGCACACCACGGAGACACGGAGATCACGGAGTACGAACAAGAATAAGTATTTTAATAATGCTCATTTTTTATGTCCTCCAATTGCTGAATTAACAAAGGTAATTTATTATTCTTTCTAAGTTGTTTCCTCCGTGTACTCCTTGCCTCCGTGGTGGATATGTCTGTTCCTGACACTGAAGATCTAAAAACCTGGGACCGCACGCTCGTCTGGCATGCCTTTACGCAGATGGCCGAGTATGAGCCGTTGATTCTAGAGCGGGCGCAAGGCTGCGTGCTCTGGGACATCGACGGGCGCGAGTATATCGACGGCGTGAGCAGCTTGTGGTGCAATATCCACGGGCACGGGCATCCGCGAATCGACGCGGCCATCCGCGAGCAACTCGATCGCGTGGCGCACGTCACCTCGCTGGGCAGCTCGAATCCCACGACCATCCGATTGGCAAAGCGCCTGGTC
>JBEKIK010000215.1:0-4660 GCA_050011795.1 Thermoguttaceae bacterium
ACTCTTAAATCCCCGTGTATTCACGGGGGGTAAATATGGCCGGAACTGCATTATCCTTGCCGTTGTTTATGGCGCGGATTACTGCACACAACATACACCACCCCGCGGCGGCGTACGATTTTACAATGTTCACAAATTCGCCTGATGCTGGCACGTACTTTCATAGTCTAATACACACAAAAATCCAATTACGATACAAAGCACTCTAGTATAAGAGTCTTTGCGGTTATTATGCAAGCCCCGGCAGGCCGGGAAAAAAGGCGTTTTAATTTATTTTACGGGTGGTACTGTACCATACTTATTTACTGCACGTTTAACTCGCTCGCCGATGGCTCGCGGCTAAACTATGCTTAACTCGCTCGCCGACCGACCATGCCGACCAACGCTCCGCGTCGGTGCCCGATGGTGTCCGTCGGTGTCCGCTCGCGGCTAAAACAATAGGCATCCTCTTTCTTATTTTTATAAGCGGTCAGTAAACTGACCACCCCTCACTGCCCACTAATCTCTAATCTCTAATCCCCAATCTCTAATCCCTATCCCTTAACCGCAATTCGCCGTTCGGTCCGGCCGTCAATACAGTAGGCCCGGCGGCGGTTATGGCTATGGTATGTTCAAAATGGGCACTTGGTTTGCCGTCGCGGGTGGTTTGGGTCCAACAATCCGATAGTATTCGTACTTCCTTTGTGCCGAGGTTGACCATCGGTTCCACGGCGATCACCAACCCCTCTTCCAGCCGGAAGTCGGCGCTGCGGGGAGAACGCCGGGTGACGAAATTCGGCACCTGGGGATCTTCGTGCATTTGCCGGCCGATCCCGTGTCCGACAAAATCTTCGACCACCGAAAAACGGTGGTCTTTGACGTATTTTTCCATTTGGGCGGCAACTTCGCTCCACCTTGTTTTTTTGCCCATCAGGTCGATGGCCATAAAAAGCACGTTTTCGGTGACCTCCAAAAGCTGCTGTTTATCGCGGTCGATTTTGCCGACCGGAAACGTCGCGGCCGCGTCGCCGCACCAGCCGGCCAGCTTGCAACCGGTATCGATGCTGACAATGTCTCCTTCTTTCAACTTCCGTCGCGGGCTGGGAATGCCGTGGACCACTTCCTCGTTGACCGAGATGCAGGTAACTGCGGGAAAGGGCGGCCAGCCCGGGGTGGAATTGGGAAAATTCAAAAACAGCGGCTCGGCCTTGTGCTCCGCAAAAATCCGGGTGACCACGGCGTCGATCTCGGCCGTAGTCACCCCCGGACGGATCATCGGCTCGATCGCCTTCATCGTATGCCAAACCACCAATCCCGCTTGGCGCATTGCGGCGATTTCGCGTGCTGATCGAAGTTGTCGGGGCGATCGCAACATTCCGAATGTAGGGTGCGTAAAACGCACCATCCGCTACAGATTGAGGTGCGTTTCACGCACCCTACAATAAATACACAACCTCCTAGTGCAGCGTCACAGCATGATTTTGGGATTGCTAATATGGAAACGCCTGCAATTATGCGACGCATTTTGAAACAATAATCCCAATTTTATGGGTTGACAATGCACTAGTCCACCTTATCCAAGACGGTCTTGGCGCGATTGAAAATTTCCTCCACCGTACCCAATCCGTCGATACTTTTTAACAATCCGCGTCGGGTGTAATAGGCCAGCAAAGGTTCGGTCTGCTTGCGGTATGCCGCCAGGCGTTGGTGGATAACCTCGGGGTTGTCGTCGGCCCGGCCGCGCCCCGCAAGACGTTTGAACAATTCTTCCTCCGGCACTTTTAACTCCAATACCGCGTCCAAAGGCGTGCCTTGTTTGGCCAACATGGCGTCCAGGGCCTCGGCCTGGGCGATGGTCCGCGGAAAACCGTCCAGTAAATATCCTTTTTTGCAGTCCGAGTGTTTAAGCCGCTCGGCAATAATTTCCAGAATGATATTGTCGGGCACCAACATGCCCGCGGACATGTATTTGTCGGCGTTCAGTCCGACTTCGGTCTTGGCGTCTCGGGCTGCGCGGAGCATGTCGCCGGTCGAGAGGTGCGCAAGCTTGTACTTCTCGATCAGCCGCGCGGCCTGCGTGCCTTTTCCCGCGCCCGGCGGGCCGATAAATACTATTCGCATGATATCAACCTGTATTGATATTTATCAGGGTGCGTTTAACGCACCCTACTGTTATCCTTTTTCCAGCAGGCCCCGGTAATTCCGCATGACCAGGTGGCTGTCGATTTTCTGCACCAGGTCGAAGGCCACGCTCACGGCGATGAGCAAGGTCGTTCCGCCGTAAAAACTGGCGAGGTTGTAATTAAGCGAGGGAAACCAGGACAGGATCAAGGAGGGGACTATGGCCACCACGGCCAGGAAGCCCGCGCCCACGTAAGTTATCCGCACCATGACTTTTTCCAAATACTCAGCCGTTCGCCGGCCCGGCCGATAACCGGGGATGAAAGTGCCGTAATTCTTCAAGTTTTCGGACATGTCCTTGGGGTTGAAACTGATGGCCGTCCAGAAATAACAGAAGAAGTAAATCAGGATGATGTAAAGTATGTTGTAGGTAAATGAATTTTGGCGGTGAAAAGCCTGCTCGATCTCCGGCCAAATACTCTTGGGATACTTCCCGGCCAGCGATTGAAATAGCACCGAGGGGAACAGCAACAAGCTGCTGGCGAAGATGATGGGCATCACGCCGGATTGGTTGATCCGCAAGGGCAGATACTGGCGCGAACCGCCGTAAACGCGCCTCCCGCGAACGTGCTTTGCGCTTTGTGTGGGAATGCGGCGCTGGCCTTGGGTGATAAAAACCACGCCGACTATCACGGCCACAAACAGTACGGCCAGGACCAGTATGGATACGATATCCACCTGTCCCGGGGCGCTGCTGCCGAGTTGTATGCCACTTTTGACCAACGGGGAGATAAGATCGAAGCCGGCCATGGGCATGCGGGCAAGAATACCGGCCATAATCAGCAAGCTGATGCCGTTGCCTATGCCGTACTCGTCGATCTGTTCGCCCAACCACATCAGGAAGGTTGTTCCTACGGTCATGGTCAAAACTAGCGTAAACTGCCAGATAAAAGGCAAACCGTTCCGGACCAAATAGTCCTCATAAATCCAACCTTTGCCGATCATAACGCCCACGTAGAACCAGCTCTGGCCGATGCAGAGCAAAACCGTGGCGTAGCGGGTATACTCATTGATTTTTTTCCTGCCGCTTTCGCCTTCTTTTTGCAATTTTTCCAAGGGCGGATAAACGCTGGCCAGCAATTGGAAAATGATAGAAGCGGAAATGTAGGGCATGATGCCCAGACCGAATATCGTGGCCTGATCCAGTCGCGTGCCGCTGAAAACCGCTACTTGTGAAATCAGATCGCCTAGTCCTCCTCCTCCGCCCTCCTTGAAAGCGGAGGACATTTTCAGATGATTTACCAGGGGGAGGGGGATTTGGTATCCCACGCGGTAGATGGCCAAAAGGGCCAGCGTCAAGAAGATTTTCTGCCGCAGTTCCGGGATCGTGAAGATGACACGGATTTTTTCCCACATCGCTCGATCCTTATCGTGTTTATTTGATGATTAGAATGGGGACAAACCAGCCCTCACCCTAACCCTCTCCCGACCGCTAACGCGGTGCCCGGAGAGAGAACTTTTTATCACTTGGTTTTTGTTTTGTTTTTTACCACTGGGGCCTTGCCCGGTAGTACGACGGCCTGGCCGCCGGCTTTTTCGATTTTCTCCAAGGCCGAGCGGCTGAAACGATGGGCCGATATTTTCAGGTTTTTGGTCAGTTCCCCGTCGCCGAGCACTTTAAGCACGTCGTAAGCGCCCTTGGCCAGCGATTTGGCCTTGAGGGTTTCGGGATTCACTTCTTCGCCGCTAGTGAATTTGGCGTCCAGGTCGCCTAGGTTGACTACGGTCACGGTTTGGGCAAAGCGGTTATGAAAGCCGCGTTTGGGGATGCGGCGGACCAAGGGCATCTGCCCGCCCTCGAACACCCGCAACGATGAATAGCCGGAGCGGGACCCTTGCCCCTTGTTGCCGCGGGTGGATGTCTTGCCGTGGCCGGAGCCCGGGCCGCGCCCGATGCGTTTTTTCGATTTATTTCGATGGATATCCTTGTGAACGTCGTTTAAGTTCATGTAAGCGAAACCCCCCGCAGCCGTTCGACGTCGTGCTTGGATCGCAGTTGTTTTAAACCGTCGATGGCGGCTTTGACCAGGTTGATGGGATTGGAGGAGCCGAAACTTTTGGTAAGGATGTCGCGGATGCCGCAGGCCTCGCAAACCGCGCGAACCGCCGATCCGGCGATCACGCCCGTGCCCGGCCCGGCCGGAATCAATACCACAGTGGAAGCGCCGAAGTGGCCATGAACCATGTGCGGAATCGAGGTGCCTTCCACGTGGATGGGGATCAGGTTCCGCGAACCGTCTTTTACGGCCTTTTCCACGGCTGGGGGAACCTCGTTGGCCTTGCCGTATCCCCAGCCTACTTTGCCTTGGCCGTCGCCCACGACCGCCATGGCCGTAAAGCTGAATCGCCGGCCGCCTTTGACCACCGCCGCGCAACGGCGGATTTTGACCACTTTGTCGATCAGTTGGCCTTGTGTTGTTTCGGTTGACATAAGTTTGTTATTTACTTCATATTTAGCCCGCCGTGAATACACGGCGGGTAAAAGGAAAATGCTTCTAAA
>JBEKIK010000216.1:0-7651 GCA_050011795.1 Thermoguttaceae bacterium
TACCCACCCCTATTCGCTGCCTGCTCCATTGTTATCCATCACCGTTACCAACGCCCAATCGCAATTGCCCGTCGATAAAAACAGGCTGCGCCGGGCCGTGCGCATGATTTTGGAGGACGAGTCGATAGAGCGGGCGAAGATCGGCGTGGCCGTGGTGGACGATCCGACTATCGCGAAATTGCATCAAAGATATCTCGACGATCCCGAAGCGACCGACGTGCTGAGTTTCGTGCTGGAACGAACGTCAAAGTGTTTAGAGGGCGAGATCGTCGTCAGCGCCGACACGGCCGCCGCCTCGGCCCCGGATTACAACTGGACGGCCTCTGATGAACTGTTGCTCTATGTAATCCACGGCACATTGCACCTGGTCGGATACGACGACACCGCGCCCAAAAAAAGATCAATAATGCGGGAAAAACAGCGGGAATATCTCGCCCGCTTCGGACTGCATCATCACATATAGATTTATTGATCCCCACTATTTTTAATCGTTAAACAGGATAACTCATTATGAACAAGCGGATATGCGGCATGATGGGACTGCTGGCGATGACTTTAACGGTTGCCTGGGGGCAGATGTCCCAGCCTGAGGACAATGCACCCCTGGTAGAGAAACTCGGGGCGCTTCCACCGATAATTGCAAATGTAGTCTTTAGCAAGGATGGTTGCCACGTCGCATTTGTGTTCGAACGGAATAATAAGTCCCTCGTGATGGTGGACGGTCGGGAGGGGACTGAGTATGACGGGATCGGCAAAGGATCGCTGGTTTTCAGCCACGGTGGCGAGCATGCGGCCTACGTGGCAATAAAGGACAAAAATATGTTCTTGGTAGCGGACGGCCAGGAAGGATCCCAGTATGACGGGATATCCGAAGGCTCACCGGTTTTTAGTGCAAATGGCGAGCGATTGGCATATTGGGCGCAAAAAGAGAAAAAATGGCGCCTTGTAGTGGACGACCAGGAAGGGCCGGCATACGACAAGATGGCTGAGGAAACGCCAATTTTCAGTCCCAATGGCAAGCACGTTTACTATGCTGCGAAAAAAGGAGAGAAATGGTACGCTGTCATCGACGGCAAAGAGAGCGGGGCGTACGACGCGATCGCCAAAGGCACGCCGATTTTCAGTTCCGACAGCAAGCACGTGGCCTATGCCGCAGTCAGAGGGCTGAAGAACTTTGTGGTGCTGGACGGCAAGGAAGGGCCGGAATACGACTCGATTTCTAAAGGCTCGCCATTTTTCAGCCCCGATGGCAAACACATCGTATATGCCGCACAAAAAAGGGCAAAATGGTTTATGGTAATCGACGGCAAGGCCGGACCGGAATTTGACGGGCTTGCCAAAAGCTCAATAGTGTTCAGCCCGGACAGCAAACACATCGTCTATGGGTTGCGAAAGGGACAGAAGTGGCATGTAGTCATTGATGGTAAGGAGGGGCCGGAATACGACGATTTCTGCAGCATGTATGTTTTCAGCCCGGATAGCCAGCACTTGGCTTATGTGGCAAAAAAGAACAAGAAATGGCTCGTGGTTGTGGACGGCAAGGAAGGTCCAAGTTTTGATAATATTTATAGTGGGGCACTGTTTTTTAGCCCAGACGGCAAGCGCTTAGCATATGTAGCAAAGAAAGGCGATAATGCCCACGTAGTCCTAGATGGTCAAATGGGGCCGCAGTATGATGCAATAACCAAAGGCACACCCGTTTTCAGCCCAGATGGCAAACGCATAGCATATACGGCAATCAAGGGCAATGATAGGCAAGTAATAGTGGATGGCCAGGCGGGGCCGCAGTATGATGCGATATTCAATGGCATACCGATTTTCAGCCCGGATGGAAAACGCATAGCCTATGGAGCGATAAAGGATAATATATGGTGCGTAGTAGTGGACGGTCAGCAGGGTCCGGAATACAAAGCAATTTTCAATATCCGCTTCAGCCCCGATGGGAAGAATTTGGTTTATATTGCGAAAAAAGATGATTATTGGGTCTTAATAGTGGACGGCCTGGAGGGGCCTAAGTATGATCTGATCCTTATAGAAACGCAAATTTTCCACCCCGATGGCGCACTGGAGTTTCTCGCCATAAAGGCGGGAATTCTCTACCGAGTGAAGCAACGACCTTGAGAGAATTGTAGCCGTCTTTTCTTTCATACATCAGTAAGCAAAAATACCAGCGGGTATTTCCGGCGGCCGTTGGCCGCCGGGCACATGGTGTTTTTTTTATAACCTTAATCTCGATAATGTTCATCCACTGTACAATGTAAGGAAAATTCCTCCAATCACTCGCGGCATAAGTGCCGCGGTTATACGTCTGAAATAAAACTTCAGCATTTTCTCATGTCCACCGAAAAGGCCAATGCGATTGTGATCCGAGTAGTCGATTTCAGCGAAAGCAGCCTGGTGGTCACGTTGTTCACGCGGGAATTTGGCAAAATAGGGGCTTTGGCGAAAGGGGCAAAACGGCTCAAAAGCCCTTTCGAGTCTGCTCTTGATCTACTGGCCCTTTGTCGAATAGTATTCCTCCACAAAACGTCGGATACCCTGGACTTGCTGACCGAAGCGAAACTTTTGCGGCGGTTTCGGCCGTTCGGCCGAGATCTGCTAAACCTTTACGCCGGTTATTACGTAGCCGAATTAGTGGGGGAATTGACCGACGACGACGATCCTCATCCGGAGCTTTTCGACCTGGCCGACAAAACCCTGGCGGCCTTGGCCGCCGGAGAACCGGCGGTCCGACGCGTGATTCGATTCGAATTGGGAATGTTGCGGATATTAGGACATATACCCGCGCTGGAAACCTGCGCCGAGTGCGGCACGCCCGTAACCGCCTCGGGCCGAATCGCCTTCGGGCTGCTCGACGGCGGTGTTTTGTGCAAACTATGTCGCGCGGGAAAAAAACAAGTGGCCATGGTAAGCGCGGGCGCGCTAAAGACCATGGCGCAACTGGCCGATCCGGATACTCAAACCTGGCAACGCATGGAAATCAACTCTCGCATCCTCGGTGAATTACGCGGCGTGTTACATGATAAACTTATTGGGCCATAAACCTCGTATGTATGAATATCTGGGAGTGCTGGGGAAATAAGGATGAGGGATGAAGGATGAAAAAAACCGCTTGCGATTTCGCACTGGGAACTGTAAACCGTAAACTGTAAACTGAAAACTAAAAACTCCCACGGACAAGGAAGTCCCCATGACGCAAAATCGAGGTCTAACGCTTCTGATATTGCTCGCGCTCGGCATTGCCCTGATCTCGGCGGGTTGTGCCACGTTGCCGTCAGACGAATCATCTCGGGATCGTCCGGGAGGCGGTGGTCCCGGGTCGGGCGGCGGAATGGGAGGAGGTATGAGAGGAGGCCGAATGGGAGGAGGGATGCATGGAGGCGGTCCTGCCGGACAGCAAGGCATGGGGAACGACGTGTCTCAAACGCCTAAGGGGCAATCGGCCGGCAAATCATCCTCATCCGATGAACCAACCGATGTGAATCCCGACGGCTCGCAAACAATTTCCCAGACCTCGGCCCTTCAGCCCGGTCCCTCGGCCGGAGTTTTTCCGGCTTCGGCGGTTGTGAGTACGGTAGCGGCGGAACCGATTGGGGTAGACGACTCGGGAAAATATCCCGTGTCGGTGTTGCCCCCCCAGCCGCAGGCGGCCACCGCGCCGCCGCAAGTGCTGGGCGATCCTCCGCCCACTCCGGCGTCCATGACCGATCCGATGAAGGACAAGGACCAAGATTTCTGGTCCAAACTAGCGCCTGAGAACGTGTGGAAGAGCATTAAAAAAGCTACGGGCAACGGTCCCAACGAAAACATAGCCCGGGCGGCCTTTAAAGAAGGCCAGGACTTGTTCCTGCAAAAGAAATACGCCGAAGCGGCGGATAAATTCAACACCGCGGCCGATCGCTGGCCCGATACGCCGCTGGAAGAGGACGCCTTGTTCATGCTCGGCGAGAGCCGATTCTTCGCCGACCAATACCCCAAGGCCCACGACACCTTTAGCCTCTTGTTGAAAAAGTACAATAATTCGCGGCATCTGGACGTCGCCGTGCAACGCGAATTCGCCATAGGACGCTATTGGGAACGATTGGACGCTTATCAACACAAGTATTCGATTACGCCCAACTTCACCGACAACGACCGGCCCATGTTCGATACCTTTGGCTATGCGATTCAGGCCTTTCAAAACGTGCGCTTGTACGATCCCACCGGACCGTTGGCCGACGACAGCGTAATGGCCACCGCAATAGCTTATTTCCAACGCGGCGAGTACGAAAGCGCGGCTGCGGATTTCGATCTGCTCAGGAAGGAATATCCCAACAGCGAATTCCAAAAGAACGCTCACCTTTTGGGACTGCAAGCCAAAATGCGCGTATATCGCGGCAAGTTTTATGATCCCACGGCCTTGAACGAGGCGGGCGAAATCGCCGAGCAAACGTTGAGTCAATACGGCGCCCAACTGGGACAGGAACAAGCCCGCGTGGCCAAGGCCCGAAGGCAGATCCTCGAAGAAAAAGCCAACCGCGATTACGCCATGGCCCAATATTACGAAGACCATAAGTATTACGGCTCGGCACGGCTTTATTATCAAGATCTCATCCAGAAATATCCTTCCACCGATCGAGCCAAGGACGCCCGGGCAAGGCTCGACGCCATCAAGGGCCTGCCCGACGTGCCGACAGACTACTTCAAATGGCTGACCGGTTTGTTCCCGTCGGGTAAATAATCACGAAAATATGCGGATCCTAATTGGAAATTCGTGCGTGCCGCTCTTTTTTGCCTGTCTGCCGGCAATGGCCCTGATGATCGGCTGCGCCAGTTACCACGTCGGCAACCAAACGCTCTACCCCGCGGAAATTCACACGGTCTACGTGCCCATGTTCGAGTCTGTCAGTTTCCGCCGCAACCTGGGCGAAAGGCTCACCGAAGCCGTGATGAAAGAAATCGAACTGAAAACTCCTTTTAAAGTCGTATCCGATCCCAATGCCGACAGCATCCTTTCCGGACGCATAGTCGGGGAAGGCAAGGAAGTTTTAATCGGCTCGCGCGTGGGCGATCCGCGAGAAATACAGGTGAACATGCACGTAATGGTGGCTTGGACCGATCGGCAGGGCCGTTTGCTCCGCAAATCACCGGCCGTGCCGCTGCCGGCCGAACTTGTCGATGTCCAAGGCACCGGAAACGTCGTACCCGAGACCGGACAATCCATCGAAACCGCCCAGCAAGAGGCCATCCAGCGCATAGCCGCACAAATTGTTTCCCTAATGGAAAAACCGTGGTAAACTAGTGGGCAGTGGACAGTGGGCAGTAAACAAACAATTCTCACTGCCCACCGCCCACTGACCACTGCCCACTTTTTTCATCCTTCATCCTTCATCCTTTAAATGATTCCCGCCGACCTGAAAGTATCGGACCGCTGGAAACTTCGCAGTAAAACATTGTTTGTGGGGCGGATTCCGCTGCTGATGGGCATCATCAACGTCACGCCCGACAGTTTTTCCGACGGCGGAAAGTATTTGGACCCGGATAAGGCCGTCGAGCACGGTTTGAAGTTGGCCGGCGCCGGGGCCGACGTCCTCGACATCGGCGGCCAAAGCACCCGGCCCGGCGCCCGGCGCGTTAGCGTCCAGGAAGAACTCGACCGGGTCATGCCGGTGGTTAGCACGCTCTGCCGGGTTTCCCTGGTGCCCGTTTCGATCGACACGTTTGAACCCGGCGTGGCCGAAGAGGCCCTGATCGCCGGCGCTGAGGCAATTAACGACATTACCGCCTTTGTCGATCCAAAGATGCTCGATCTGGCCGTTTCCAGTGGATGCGGCGTTTGCGCGATGCATAAGCAAGGCGATCCGCAAACAATGCAAGAGAACCCGCTTTACGAGGACGTCGTGGCCGAGGTGCTCGAATTCCTCCGCCGGCGGCGCGACGCCCTTACTGCCGCCGGCATCGAGCCCGCTCGCATCGCCCTGGATCCGGGCATCGGTTTCGGCAAGACCAGGGAGCATAATATCGCCTTGTTGTCCAATGTCTGGCGGTTTCACGCCTTGGATTGTCCCATATTGATAGGCCATTCCCGGAAAAGTTTCATCGCTCAGATAACTGGCAAAAACGAAGCCGATCCATTGCCGGGCACCATCGGCGCTGCCTTGGCCCTGGCCCGGCAAGGCGTGCAAATCCTCCGCGTTCACGACGTCGAAGCAGTGCGCAATGCCTTGCTGCTGTTCGAGGCCTGCGGCGGATTGTGAGTTTAGCCGCGGCTCTTGTGCCGCGAGTTTTGGTGTAAATTCACTGGGCACGAGGGCCTGGGCTAAACACAAATGCGATATTCTTTTTTCGATACGCGACAAATATCCATAACTACCGGCGCCGCAACCAGTTATGGAAACAATTTCCCACCCGCCGTTGGGCAAATCGCCGTTGACTTCCAGGGCCTATTAAGAGATACTTCCCGGGCGGAATTTTCCAGGCCGCCCTTGTCTTGATCTTTTTTCCGGCTTACTTGTATGGCAAGCAGCGAATCGAACAATTTGTATGAATACTGTTTGAACGTGGCACAACGGGCCAAGCAGGCGGCAGAGGAATTGGTCTCGGCCACCGGTGCCCAAAAACGCGAATGGCTCAACCGCTCGGCCCGATTGCTCGCCGAACGATCGCCGGCCTTGGCCGAGGCCAATCGAATCGACATAGGCAAGGCGCCCGAGTATGGACTATCCGAGGCGGCAGTCGATCGGCTGCGTCTTACGCCCGAGCGGATCGCCTCCATGGCCAAGGCATTGGAAGAAGTGGCCTGCTTGCCCGAGCCCATCGGCGAGATCATTTCATCGTCGATCCGGCCCAACGGTTTGGAGGTGCAAAAAGTCCGCGTGCCCTTGGGGGTGATATTTTTTATCTACGAATCGCGGCCGAACGTCACCGCAGAGGCCGCTTCGTTGTGCGTGAAGGCGGGCAACGCGGTTATTCTCCGGGGTGGCAAAGAAGCCATCCACTCGAACATGGCAATAGCCGAAATCCTGGCCGAAGCCGCCGCCGACGCCAAGCTGCCCGCCGATGCGATCCAACTGCTGGAAACCGCCGACCGCGAGGCGGTGGGACATTTGCTGCGCATGCCGCAATATATTGACCTTTGCATTCCCCGCGGCGGCGAGAGTCTTATCCGCCGCGTGAGCGAAGAGGCAAAAATGCCGGTAATCAAACACTTCGCCGGCAATTGCCACGTGTATCTGGACAAATCGGCCGAGGCGGACATGGCCGAAAAAATCGTGGTCAACGCCAAATGCCAGCGCATGGGCGTGTGCAACGCCGCCGAGTCGCTATTGGTCCACGCCGACGCGGCCGGTGCGCTTTTGCCCCGCGTGGGAAAGGCCCTTTCGGACCGCGGCATTGAACTTCGCGGCGATGAAACTACCCGGCGACTGCTGCCGCAAGCCAAGCCCGCCACCGAAAACGATTACCGGGAAGAATATCTCGGGCCGATCATTTCCGTCAAGGTGGTCGATTCGCTCGAGGCCGCCATCGAGCACGTCAATCGCTACGGTTCGCGGCATACCGACGCCATAGTGACCCGCGATCTGGACGCGGCCCGGCTGTTCGCGGCCCGGGTCGATAGCTCGGCGGTCATGATCAACGCCAGCACGCGGCTGAACGACGGCGGCGAGTTCGG
>JBEKIK010000217.1:0-4635 GCA_050011795.1 Thermoguttaceae bacterium
GGGACGATACATTCCCGGACGGGAAGATCGCAAGCCCGGCCGTTTAACCAACCAACAGTGCCGTATTGTCGTTGAAGACAACGGGATAGGATTCGACGAGAAATACGGTACGCGGATTTTCGGCATATTCCAACGCCTCCATCCCCGCGACGTGTACGAAGGCACCGGCATCGGTTTGGCTATCTGCAGGCGAATTGTCCAGCATCACGGCGGGACCATCTCCGCCCATAGCATTCCGGGAAAAGGCAGCACGTTCGAAGTCCTGCTGCCGGTGGTGTTCCCCAAGCGGAAAACCGAAAACGATAGTATTCATGCGACATAAAAACGCAACCCAACCCCCGGTGTGTTCACCGGGGGCTAAATGAATAGTAGATGAGCACAAAAAATCGCTCAAATCCCAAACAAAGAATCTGATCCCTGAATCCTAAACCCTGAACCCTAAAAAATGGCGGACTCCGGCAAACGGCGCACGATTTTGATGGCCGACGACGATGCGGAGGATTGTCAGTTGGTCCGCGACGCCCTGGGCGAGGCGGGCCAATCGCACGATCTTCGCTTTGTCCGCGACGGCGAAGAATTGTTCGACTACCTGCGGCATCGGGGGGAGTATGCCAACGGCCACTCGGCGCCACGTCCGGATCTGATTTTGTTGGATTTTAAGATGCCACGCAAAGATGGCCGGGAAGCCCTCAAAGAAATCAAGGCCGATGTGCAACTGCGGCGGATCCCCGTCGTGGTCTTGACCACTTCCACGGCCGAGGACGATATCGCCTTTTCCTACGACATGGGCGTAAATTCGTTTATTACCAAACCCACCACGTTTCGTCAGTGGGTGAAAATCATTAGGACTTTAAGCAAGTACTGGTTCGAGGTGGTGGAATTGCCTCCCTGGGGACTTTCCCGTTTTTCACGCATGGAAAATGTGACTTAACGGCAAAAAACAAGTTTTTTTCGACGCACCCTTAACATGAACGAAGAACGCGTAAGAATTCTCCTGGTGGAAGACGATCCGGACGACGTTTACATCATGCAGAACCTGCTGGGCGACCGCTGGCATGGACCGTTCGAGTTGGTACACGTCGAATTGCTCTCGGCGGCCATCCAGCGCTGCCAGGAGGAACCCTTCGACGTGGTGCTGCTCGATCTGGGTTTGCCCGACAGCAACGGCTTGGAGACTTTTTTTTCGATTTACGCGCGCGCCGGCGACGTGCCGATCGTCGTGCTTTCCGGTTTAAGCGACGAGCGCGCGGCCGTCAAGGCCGTGCAGGCCGGGGCCCAGGATTATTTGGTCAAGGGCCAATTGACCGATCGACTCCTGGTGCGGTCCTTGCGCTATGCCATCGAGCGGAGCCGGCGACATCATGCCGAGGAAGCCATGCGCGACACGTCCGAAGAGTTCCGCGCGGCCGGAGAGATCCAACAGCGATTGTATCCCACCCGCGCCCCGGTGTTGGAAGGTTTTGAAATCGCCGGGGCGTTGTATCCGGCCAAGGCCACCGCCGGGGATTATTTCGACTATATTCCCATGCTCGACGATTGTTTGGGGCTTGTCGTGGGCGATGTGAGCAGTCACGGCATGGGACCGGCCCTGGTGATGTCCGAAACCCGGGCCTGCCTCCGCACTTTGGCCCAAGCAAATTCGGACGTGGGCGAAATCCTCACCCGCGCAAATAGGGTCCTTGCCGCCGACAGCTCCGAACTGCATTTCGTCACCCTGGCCATGGCCCGGCTCGATCCGCATAACCGCACAATGGTTTATGCCAGCGCCGGGCAGCGCGGCTATTTGCTGCAGACCGGCTACAACGTGACAATTTTAGATTCCACCAGCCTGCCCTTGGGAATTCGCGAGGATACGGTGGTGCCCTCGTCGCAGGTTTATAAATTGAACACGGGCGACCTGGCCACGTTTTTTACCGACGGAGTGATCGAGGCGGAATCGCCGGGCCTGGTGCGTTACGGCTTTTCCCGGGCCTTGGAGGCGATCCGTTCCGAACGCCATAAATCCGCGCAAGAGATCATCGAATCGCTATACGACGAGATCAAGGGTTTCTGCCGCAATCAGCCCCAACGCGACGATATTACAATCGTGGTCGTCAAAGTTTTATAAATACCAAAAGCTTCCAACCTCAAACCCCGGATAAAACCATGAAAAACATGATGCAAAAACTGATGACGGGAATTATAGGCATGTCGATGTTTCTTTGGCCGGGTTCCATCCTGCCGGCCGCGGATAAGCCAAAAGATAAAGACGAAGACGTGATAAAGATCACCATCGCCGAGAATGGGAAGACCATCAAGGCCACAACGGGAAAAAAGATGGAAATTAGTTTAAAAGGGAATCGCACCACCGGCTTCGAGTGGCGGATGGTCGAGTTAAAGAGCGAGTCCGTAAAGGCCGACGGCAAGGGCGACTATGTTCCCGACAAGCACGACCCGCGCATGGTCGGATCGGGCGGAACGTTCATTTTTAAATTCATCGCGGCAAAACCCGGAAAGGCAACCCTCAAGTTCGAGTACCTCCGCCCTTGGGAAAAAGACAAACCACCGGCCGAAAAATTCAGCGTGAACGTCATAGTGGCGGAGAAATGAAAAACCGGTTATTATTCCATGCCAGAACTGCCAGAAGTTGAAACCATGTGCCGGCGGATCGCCCCGGTGGTCGGTTGCCGGATCGGTAATCTGAAGCGTTCCAGTTCGCGATTGCAGTCAATTTTGATTAATCCGCGTTTGTCCGCCTTTTGCAGTCGAGTGAAAGGTCAAACGATCGCCGCGGTAAGCCGCTTGGGCAAACGTGTCGTTTTGGAATTGGAAAACGGCGAGCGGATCGTACTCGAGCCGCGCATGACCGGCTTGATCCTGCTTAACAGTGCGCCCGATCGAAGGCACCTGAGATTGATTTTTGAACTTAACGGCGGTTCGGCCCGGCAGTTATTGTTTTGGGACCAGCGGGGGCTGGGCGTAGTTAGGCTGTTCTCGCCCGAGCAATTCCGCGAAGCGTTGGGCCCCGAGCGGATCGGTCCCGATGCCTTGGTGATTACTCCGGAAGTTTTGAGAAAGCGGCTCGGCGGCAGCCGGCGGGCGATCAAAGTGGCCCTGCTCGACCAACACGCGATTTCCGGCATAGGGAATTTATACGCTTCCGAAATACTGCACCGCGCGGGCGTCCATCCGGCAAAGCCATGCAATAAATTGAAACCGCGCCACTGGGCGGCCATCCGCGCCGCAATGCAAGAAGTGCTGCGAGAGGCCATCCGTCATCAAGGCTCCACGCTCCGCGACGGCACCTATCGCGTCGCTCGCGATGAACCGGGAAATTATCAAGATAAGCACCGCGTATATCAACGCGCCGGCCAACCCTGCTTGCAGTGCGGCAAGGCCAAGATAGTCCGCATTGTGCAAGCCCAGCGATCCACCTTTTTCTGCCCGATATGCCAACACTAAATTCCAGGTTCCCTCTCCCTCCGGGAGATGGTAATTACTGGTCCCCTCTCCCTCCGAGAGAGGGTTAGGGTGAGGGTTTTAAAAATACAGCAAACACTTACCCGCCTTTGCGCATTGTATTTATAATGCGAGAAAACACTTGCGGTTTCACGATAAAATTGCCCAAATTGTTCCCCGCCCCCGGCCACTGCCGCTCAATAGCATATTTTCGGATACAAACGCCGTGCATGAATCCGCTACGGATAACCTGGCCGCAGCATGGGAAGAATTGGGGCCGGAATTATCGCGCCTGGTCCGGGCACTTGGCATCGGCTCGGCAAACGCAAACGATATTCTCCAGGATGTGTATATAACAGCCCGGGAAAAATGTCCCCCGGCATTGGATTTCAAGGAATTGCGAAAATGGCTGATCCGAGTAACCGTCAACCGCTGCCGACTCGAACATCGGCGAACCGGTTGCTGGCGCAGGGCGTTCCTTGCCCTAACGCGGCTGTTCGACCACCGCGCCCAAAAAGCCTCCTCTGCCGAATCGCTCTCGCACGACGAAGAGCGCAATCAGGTCCGTCAGGCATTGCAGTCGCTCGACGCCGATACGCGAACGATCCTTGTACTACGTTATTTCGCGGAGTTCGATTCCGGCGAAATCGGACGTATGATGAATTTGCCCGAGTCCACAATCCGCGGCCGGCTCCGCAAGGCACGGCACAAACTGGCTGATCGGCTCAGAATTGCGGGATATAGTCATGAAGAATAAACCATGCAAAAAAATCCGGCTTTCACTGGTTGACTACTCCGACGGAGCGCTGTCAGCCGATAAGACCCGACAAATCGCCAACCACCTGGCCCAATGCCCCGCCTGCCGTGAAGAACTCCGCCTTTTGGAACATTCCTTGGTGCTTGCCCGGGAGGTCTGGAACGAAGCGGCAACCACCGAACCGCTTGTGTTATGCGACAAACCGCTTGCGGTTCCACGTAAAATCGATAACAAATCGCTTGCGGTTTTGCGAAGAAAACGCCGCCCCCTGGCCTGGATCTGCGGCACAGCAGCAGTTTGCACGGTAGTTATCCTCCTGTTGTTTAATCGGTCAAATAGGCCAAAAAAGGAATTGGACATAATGGAATACATCGCCCGCGAAGAACGCTCCGCCCGGCTGGCCGCGTCCGTGCAACTGTTGACCGACCAGCCTGGATTAA
>JBEKIK010000218.1:0-4629 GCA_050011795.1 Thermoguttaceae bacterium
GGTTCATACTTGCCGTCATGCTTTTCAGCTATGCTGTGCGATCGATCTACATCGAAAGCTGTTCGCTTTTCGTGCGCGGAGGCGTTTATCGGGTGGTCAAGGAAGCGATGGGCGGATTCCTGGCGAAACTTTCCGTGTCGGCCTTGATGTTCGACTACATTCTTACCGGGCCGACAAGCGCGGTTTCGGCGGGCCAATACATAGTGGGCTTGTTATTGGACACGGTGAGGATTATCAATCCCGATTTGCAATTCGGCCCGGATACGGCCGACGCCATCCGCCGCTGGGGATCGGTAATTATCGCCTGCTTGATTACACTCTATTTTTTCCGCCAGAACCTGTTGGGCATCCATGAATCCAGCGGCAAGGCCCTGAAAATCATGTTTGCCACCACGGTCATGGCCGCCGTAATGCTGGTCTGGTGCGGCGCCACCCTGCTGGTTCGAGGACCGGTGAACAATGTGCCCATGGCCCCGGACCTTACGCCCAAAGTTCAGTACGAAGTAGTGAAACTCCCGGACCGGGTGACGGGCGTGGAAAAAGAAATGTGGAATCGCGATCCCCAAACCGGGCAGCTCGCGCCGGCAATGATCAAAGACAAGCAGGGGAATCTCATCCCCAAACCTAAAATCAACGAATCCACCGGAGAACAAGAGGACCCCTTGGGTTTGATATCGCACTGGTTTCCCCAATTGACGGCGAAACTCCGCCAGCCGGGCACTTGGTGGAGCATAATCGGCGTGATCGGCCTGTTGATCGCCTTCGGCCACTCGATCCTGGCCATGAGCGGCGAGGAAACTTTGGCCCAGGTTTATCGCGAGGTGGAATCGCCCAAGCTGAAAAATTTCAAAAAGGCGGCGTTTATCGTATTCATTTACAGCCTGGCCCTGACGGCAAGCATATCGTTCCTGGCCGTGCTGCTGATTCCCAACGAAATTCGCATGAAAGAATACGCGGGCAACCTGATCGGCGGGCTGGCAATGTACGTGATCGGCCCGCCGCCGGCCCGCTTGTTGTTGAACGGCTTCGTGGTGGTGGTCGGGTTTCTCATACTTGCCGGGGCGGTCAATACCGCGATCATCGGGTCCAACGGCGTGTTGAACCGCGTAGCCGAAGACGGGGTTATGCCAGATTGGTTCCTCAAACCTCATCGCCGCTACGGAACCACGTATCGGGTGCTGTTCCTGATAGTCGGAATGCAACTGGCCACCATAATCCTTAGCCGGGGCAACATGTATACCTTGGGTGAAGCTTACGCCTTCGGGGTCGTGTGGAGTTTTGTTTTTAAGGCCCTGGCCATGGTTGTACTCCGTTTCAGGGATCGCAACCCCAGGGAGTTCAAAGTGCCGCTGAATATCCGCATCGGCGGCGTGGAACTGCCCATCGGGCTGAGCATAGTGTTTTTAATTCTCTTGGCCACGGCGGTGCTCAATTTATTGACCAAGGAAGTGGCCACTATCGGCGGGTCGGCCTTTACAGTCGTGTTTCTTTCTCTTTTCATGACCTCAGAATATCTGCACGAACGGCGGCGGGGTAAAGCCGCGCACCTGCATCTGGAACAATTCAACCAGCAAACCTCCGACGAGGTTGCTCCTGCGGTGCTGGGCTTGAACATGCCTTACCGAAAACTGGTGGCCATCCGCTCCACCCAGAATCTTTTCATGCTGGAAAAAACACTGGCCGAAACCGATCCCGAAACGACCGACGTGGCCGTGATGACCGCCCAGGTCACCTCGCGCGGCGATGCTTCCACGCAGGGGCCCGACTTGGACCAATACAATCGCACCTTGATGACGGCAGTTGTCAACCGCGCGGAAACGGCGGGCAAACAGGTGCATCCCTTGATTATCCGCACCAACAATCCCTTGTACGCCGTGGTGCACACGGCCATGGACATCAACGCCCAGGAATTGGTCCTAGGCGCGTCGAACGCCTACATGGCCGACGAGCAGATCGAGCAGATCGCCTTTTACTGGATAAACATCCACGGCGGGAATCCGACTCCGCTTACCGTGCGGATCCTAAGCCGCAACCGCGATTTATACTTCGATCTGGCCGGGGGAAACCGGATTCCCAAAATAGGCGAACGCAAGGCCCGATCGGTGGCCGAGTTGCGCGCCGCCGGCGTCGGCGTCAGCCACGTGCTTCTGCTGCATTACGGCACCTCGACCAGCAGCGATCTGTTTGCCGCCGCACTGACCATGCTCGATCCGCTGGTGGCTTTGTCTGTAGTATCCGTGCCGCTTACGCCCGACCTTGCCTTGAATAACGATTTGCTGCAACAAGATCTGCACCGGGCCGAACAACTGAAAAGAGAAGTGGATGTCTGCCCATTGCCCGCGGGCGATCCCAATCGGCAAATCGCCGTGCTGATAAAGCAATTGGATTGCGACTTGCTGATCCTGGGCGATATAGAAGAATCGATGTCCGATGTGCCGCCGGTTTTAGATTGCAAAGCCGTAGTTCGCAATTCCCCCTGTCCGGTGTGCCTAGTAACGCTGCCGGCGATTCCGCACGAAACCGAGGGATAAAATATTAACACCGTCGGCAATTCCTTGGCGCGGCCGGTCAGGTTAAAAACAAAGATTCCCGATCCCATTATTTTAAATAGGTTAGGCTAATGACTCGATTAAGAGAGTTTCTAACTTGTCAAAAGACTCCTGACAAATGTGGCATTTGGCCATTCTCATCACATATTTTTGTGAGCGACCCTGGAAACTTCGATCATTGAGATGTATTCCTCGCAACAAAACAAACAACTCCGTGTTGTTAAATTTTGAGGCCAACATTTCAATTGACTCGAACTGTTTGCTGTCTATGTTCTTATCCGAAATCACGACGAACACGTACTTGGCATTTATGGACAAAGTCTTTTCAAGTCGTTCACGCACATAGCCAACCTTTTTCCAAAGACTGAATTTTTGACCACGGAGTTTCTTAACTAGTTTTTCGATCTTCTTCATAGAATCTGAGAATTCTTTTCGCTGGTAGCCAAGGTCCATTTTGAGGTCTATGAGCATTCGGATTTCATCGCCCCGACAAATGACAAGATCGGGCTTGATTCGCTCCTCTCGACCGTTTAAAAGCGATGTTAGCGTCTGATTGATGAAAATATGATCTATGATCTTTAGTCGTTCTATTAGGTAATATGCAAATCTATCTTCTGCCTCAGAGGCGATTGACCGACTTTCACCTCGCGAGAGTTTTGGGTGCCATTGGAGAGGCACCTTAGCATTTCGATAAGCTTTAACCAGAGATTCAATAAATTTACTCGGCGTCATATTAGCAAATTGTCCTTTGACGGTTGAAAAGTGGAAGGCGATTCAAGACAAAAAGTGGACAAGACAGATTATTATTCTTTTCTTGGTCTTACGCAAGAACGAAAGGTGGATTTGGAGTCGGGGGACATCACTGATTTTGGCAAATCAGACAAACCGATAATCAGTGATCTCACTTTTTTTCACCCCTTTTTCACTCCCCGTTTATCACTTCAGGCATCCGATTGGCCCATGAGATCGCCGATGAACTGGCCGACGCCTTCGTGATCGAAAAGAACGGGCACGCCTCCAGCGCCGATGTAAACGGCCACGCCGTCTCGGACTACCAGGGCGTCCGGGTGATCCACCTCGAAGCGGTCTCCGTTTACCAACGCCACGGTAAATGGTCGGTATGGTTTTCGCTCCTTGAGCGTTTTCAAAATGTGATCGAAGTTTCCCGTTTCCACTAGCTCACCTTTTTTGCCTTCTGTGAATGCAAACCTATTGGAATTATACAATAAACGATTATGCCATCCAGCATAACGGTCGCACCGTCCCCCCGTCAACAGGCCCCCTCAAACCACCTTTCACCCGTTTTGCCGATGCCCCTTGACAATAGTATCAATAATGGTATCATTTAATAATGCCCAGCATTGATGGAATTGTCGATCAAATGCAACGGAGTCCGCAGGGGATTCGGTTTGCCGATTTGTGTCGAGTTTGCGACCATTTTTTTGGACAATCGCGTCAGTTCGGTTCAAGTCATCGGATCTATAAGACGCCGTGGGAAGGTGATCCGAGGGTCAATATCCAGAACGCCAAAGGAATGTCCAAGGCCTATCAGGTCCGCCAAGTCCTCAAGGCTATCGAAAGGCTGAAACGTGAAAACGAAAAAAAGTGACCGCTATACCTATCGCGTAACGTGGTCGGAAGAAGACCAAGAGCACGTCGGACTTTGCGCCGAGCTGCCGAGCTTGAGTTGGCTGGCCTCTTCGCCCGAGGCGGCTTTGCGCGGAATCCGAAAGGTCGTCGCCGAGGTCGTTGAAGACATGCAAGCCAACGGAGAAGCGATTCCCAAGGCTCTTGCTTCGCGTCGCTATAGCGGAAAGTTCATGGTTCGCGTGCCCCCGGAAGTTCATCGGCAGTTGGCCGTCGAAGCCGCGGAAGCCGGCGTCAGTCTCAATCGTCTGGCCAGCGCTAAGTTGTCTTGATGGAGGCGGAAAAAATGGCCACCGCCACTCTCGCCATTCAAGTCAGCGAAGAAGCGGCAAGGGCCTTTATGCAACTCTCGCCGGAAGATCAGCGCAAAATCCAATTGCTGCTCGATCTTCGCTTGCGAGACCTGAGAAGTTGTGAATATTTCGATTTCGCG
>JBEKIK010000219.1:0-4623 GCA_050011795.1 Thermoguttaceae bacterium
TAGTCGGGCTTCAGAGTCAAGGCTTGCCGGTAATGTTCGACGGCCTGTTGATATTGGCCTATAGCTTTATAAGCGTTGCCCAGGTTGTACCAGGCCTCGGGAAAATCGGGTTTCAGCGACAGGGCCTGCCGGATATGTTCGATCGCTTCTTGCGGTTCGCCTGCTATGGTCAGGGCATAGCCCAGGCTGTTGAGGGCACTGTAAAAATCGGGTTTCAAGCGGACGGCTTGCCTGTAATGTTCAATCGCCTCCCGTACTCGCCCTTCACTGAACAATATGTTTCCCAGGGATTCGTGGGCCTGGGGAAAATCGGGTTTCAGCCGGATGGCTTCTTGGTAATGTTCGATTGAGTCTTGTACTCGGCCCATACCGGACAGTATTTTGCCCATATTGTAATGAGCCGCGGGATAGTCGGGTTTTAAGGACAAGACCTGCTGGATTTGTTCGATTGCCTCTTGAGAGCGGCCTATTTGATTCAAGGCGTTGCCCAAGTTGACGTACGCCTCTATGTAATCGGGATTGATCTGCAGTACGCGGCGGAAATTTTTAATCGCCTCCTGAAACCGGCCTCTTCGAACCATGGCGATACCCAGGTTATTTTGGGCCATCCAGCATTCGGGATTTTTTTTCAGGGTCTCCTGGTAGAGTGTAATATCGTCGTGGTAGAGTCCGCTTTGCCGCCAAGTGAGCAACATGAGAACGGTCGCCGAGGCTACGGCGACGAACAGCGCCGCCCGGAAAGCTTTGCCCGGCAGGCTCCCGCGCCACAAGCTGAAGCCCGCGGAAACCAGCGCGATCACGCCGATAATGGCGATGTGCTGATAACGGTCGGCCACCAGCGAGTATTTCATGAAGCCCACGTCGGTAAAGCCCATGACCGGAACGAGCGCTGCGCAGAAAACCCCCCAGGCAAACAACAGTGGTCGGCCCCAACTTTTTCTATACCGCCACAGCGCCGCTGTAACGGCCAGCGCCGCCAAGAGCGGCGCCCACCACAGCGGATTGCCCGCCTCGATCTTCCACTGTGGATAGACAAAGCACAAATCGATCGGCACCAGCGCCTTATAAAGATAGAACCATACCACGCCCCCTGCTCCGACAAGGCGATCCGCGAAATCGGCGTTACGAAGTACAACTTCCGTTCCGCGTTTTTGGAACCACACGTTTACCAGCGTCAGCACCACGGCGATCGCGAAAAACGGTGCGATCCGCAATAAATGCCGCCGGATAAAAGGAGACAGTCCCATTTTCGCCGACCATGCTTGCATGGTGCCCGCGAAAATTGGGACAGTCTCCAGTGGCCGCAACCAGCAAACAATCGCCAATAGCAACACCGGCAAGACCATCACCGATCCCTTGCCGAGCATCGCCAACACGAACGCCGCCAGACTCAGACAATAGAAGAGTGGCCAGTGGACAGTGGGCGAGGGTGCCATGCCCACGCTTGCCGTGGGCATGTCGGACTTCAGATACCACAGAATCGACAACAGGAAAAACAGCATGGCCGTCAGGTCTTTCCGCTCAGCGATCCAGGCCACCGACTCCACGTTTACCGGATGAATGGCGAATACCACGGCTGCCAAGAAAGCGCCGGGCATGTACAACTTCCGCAAGATGAGCCAAATCAGCAATGATTCGACTATGTGCAAAATCAGGTTCGTGACGTGGTACCCGGCCGGGTGCATCCCCCATAGCCGCCACTCGATCCAGAAAGTGGTATTGGTCGCCGGCCAATAGTCGACCGATTCGGTCGTGCACCAAAGGCGATACAGGCCGTCCGGGGCATTGATGGTTTTGTTTTCCGTCAGAAGCAGGCCGTCGTCGAGGACGAACCCTCCATTTATGGACGGGAGGTAAGCCAAAAATACAACCACGGCAATTAGCATTATTCCCGCCGGCACTCCAAGGGGCAGTTGTGAAAGCACGGCGACTGCCGATCGGGTAGGGGAAGGATGCTTATCGGGAAAATGCTTGCGCTTGGACATGAGCGAATTACCGGGCATTAATTACCACACGGCCCGTCGGGAGCCGGTCGAAAAGATTATTTTATATCACTTCCCGAGAGGTTTGAAGATCTTTTATGCCGGTTCTCAATCGAACTCCACGTCGGCGGCATCGAACACGGGGCCTTCGACGCACGTGCGGCGGTAGTCCCAACCGCCAGCGCCATCGCGGATTTTCGCCACGCAGCTAAAGCAAATTCCCATGCCGCAGGCCATCGGGGATTCCAACGACACCCGGCACGGAACGCCCAGGCGCTTGGCGATCCTGGCCGCGGAGTGCAACATAGGCTCCGGGCCGCAACACACGATCCGGCGGGAATTCCCGGCGGTTTTGACTGCCGATTCGATCAACTCGGTAACCAGCCCGCGGTGGCCCAGCGAACCGTCGTCGGTGCTTAGCCGAAGTTCCACGCCCAGGCGCTGGAAATCTTCCGTACCGGCCAGGTATTCCGCCGAGCGCACGCCGTAGCAAAGCGTGATTTTTTCGGCCCGGGGAACATTTCGGGGCGGATCGCCGAAACGATGCAGTCCGAGATATTCGCGGGCCAGGGCCAAAAACGGCGTTTGACCGATGCCCCCGGCAACCATAATGAGATGTTTCGTTTCCTCGACCGGAAAGCCGTTGCCCAAGGGTCCCCAGATATCCAGTTTCGCATCCGGTTTAAGCTCCGCCAGGTGCCGCGTCATTTTGCCCACGACAAGATAAACGATATCCAGGGCGTCCGGCTCCCCGTTGGCCCCGTCCACGACGTCGTACAAGGCCAAGGGCCGGCCCAAGAGCGGATCGTTGCACTCGGCCAGCCGAATCATGACGAACTGGCCGGGCAGAATCTTACGCGCGATAGCCGGACAGGAAAAACGGACGCGGTAGGTATCGCGAGCCAGCCGGACGTTTTCCGTAAGCGGCACTGTGCCCTGCCAAGCTCGATCGGCGTAGAAGTGATGATCCATTTGTTCGATCAAGTATTAGTCTTTTGGATCGCATATAGATATGCAGATTCGATGTAAGTATTACAAGACGTGCTGCCAGAAACTAAAGGATTTAATAGAGGTTTGTCCGGAGGATAATCTTTTTTCAAAGATTTAATAACTGTATCTTCCGGGCTTACCAATTGGATGCGTTCCGACCATAATATCCATTCTTTTTCGCCCTTTTCTCTGAGAATGTCGTTAAGTTTTTTATATGCTGAAAGTGGTCCCTCTACATCATAGAGTTTTGTAGCAATGACAAGACGCCACTGAGAATATTCTTCCGGAGAATATAACCAGAGGGCATAATGTATTGGAAAATTGGAGTTTGTTAAAATCGAGATTATTCCTTCCCCGGTTTTAATATCTGATTCTACCAATGTTGTTTTATCCATTTTAGCACTCCTTTTTTCTCGTCTGTTATGGCTTGATAAAGAGCGCAAGCCTTCTTTTGTCGATTGCGCTCATAACGACTACTTTCTTTCCAATCTTTGACTATTGACCAGTAATTACCAAATTCCGGGTCTGACTTGATTTCCTTTGTGAGACTACTTTCCAATCCGCATACCTCGATAAGTTTCACAAGATCATGTACATAACTGTTGATGACTAATGTTTTGTCTGGAAAATCGTGTTTTTTTGTCAGCTTTGCGATGCAAGATTTTAATGCACACTCCACGGCATAACCACAAAGATAATAAGCTCCGTCGAATTTCTTATTGGCCAGTAACGCCTTGGCTTCTCGCAATCTTATTTCGGCAAGTATTTGGAAATCAGATCGGTTCATGCTACAGGTAACATCCCAAAGTTACACAAACAATTCACCTTTACTCCCCCATATTATTTTACCACTTCCTATTAATAGATTGCAAGCGTGGATAATAAACGCAGTTTATTTTTCTTTGGCCTCTTTCCACAAAGTGGCGACTTCTTCCCTGGAAAGAGTGCGCGACGCGCCAGGCGGCAACGATCCCAAGCGGATCGGACCCACGGCGATGCGGATCAAGCGCATGACCTTATGGCCCAAGCGGGCCAAAATGCGGCGTATCTCGCGGTTGCGGCCTTCGCGGAGCACAAGTTCCAGCACCGTGCTTTCCTTGTGATGCGATAGGATGCGGACCTGCTCGACCCGGGCCGTACCTTCGGCCAGATGCACTCCGCGGAGCAACTTCATCAGCACGTCGCGATCGGGCCGGCCGGCTACTTGCACGCGATATGTTTTGCGCACGCCGTAGCGGGGGTGAGTCAGGCGGTTGGCCAGTTCGCCGTCGTTGGTGAGTAGAATCAGCCCTTCGCTGTTGAGATCCAATCGGCCGATGGTAAACAGGCGCACGCTGCCGGGTGGCAAAAGGTCGATCACCCGGCGCCGGCCCGACGGGTCGCGGTTGGTGGAAAGCACGCCGGGCGGCTTGTGAAGGGCGTAATAATGCAGCCCTGGCTTGGGCAGTTTTTGGCCGTCCACGCGGATTTCCTGCCCGGCCGGATCGACTCGGACGCCCAACTCGGTTAGCACGCGGCGATCCACTTCCACGCGCCCGGCGGTAATTAGTTCTTCGCATTGACGGCGGCTTCCCAAACCGGCCGCCGCCAGGACTTTTTGCAACCGCTGCGGCGCGCCATGCGCGGAAAAACCGCCCTGACGCGGACGCCC
>JBEKIK010000220.1:0-4593 GCA_050011795.1 Thermoguttaceae bacterium
CTGGCGAAGAACCCGGGCAAGGCGTGGGTTATCTGGAAGACGGGACCATGGTGGTGATCGAAGGAGGCCGGGAGTATATCAACGAAAACATCAATGTCGCCGTTACCAGCGTGCTCCAGACCAGCGCCGGCCGGATGGTATTTGGGCGGTACGAAAACACTCACTAATCGACATCCTTTTCTTATAGCATCCCCGATTCGATGGGTAAAAGGGGCTTGCTTTATCGGTTTTTTTCTTTTTGGGCAGAAAAAAATAATCACAGTGAACACAAGAAAGGTTGTATCCGTACGAAACTACAATTAAAGACATGAATTAACGGTCCGTAAAGTCAACGTATATTAACTATATTCTTCAGTTGCGCAATGATCATAAAATGATTTTAAAAAAACATAATTTTATATGTATTTTTAAAAAAATAGTTACTTGACTTTATTCGTATTACGGTAATAATAGAGTGTTTTAAATGATGTGCGCCATCCTGCCAATCGGATGGTCCCTATACCCACCTAATCCGACACCTATGGCGCCTCGGGGACCAGTCCAGCCTTCACGCGCGGCCGTGTCGCGGTGACGCGTTCAGGCAGGCTGGATTGTTATAAAGTTTGGTTCTTCGATGGAGTTTAATTTTCATGCGTAACGTGTTTGAAGCGATTTTGGAGTGCGGTCACGACGAGGACTTTGCGCCGATGGCGACTGGTGGGTTCAATGCCACGGATGCGCCTGCCGGCTCAAGGGCAAAGTTAGACGTGTTAGCGCAGCGAGTTTTGCGGGGCGAGCCGTTATGGCACCCGGAAGACAGGTCGGATTACAGCGGCCTGACCGGGGCGGTGCGTCCGCGCAATAAACTCTAAATCGCGTGCGTAATTTAGCGGGCCCTTTTAAGGGACTCTAGCAAAACCATCGATTTTCCAAGAACAACCCCTTCCCGGCACTCGAAAACCCATGCCGGGATAAAGTAATGTCAGGTTTTGGTAGAAACTCCAAGAGCCTATCCTAAACCCAATCAAGTTATAGAAGGCAGGGCAACGGCATCGGCATGCCGTTGCGTTTGTAGTTCTTCGCGCAATACCAATACGTCCGGCGGCGCCTCGATTCCCAGCCTTACTCGATCTCCGGATACGCGAATTACCGTTAAAACTATGGAATTACCGAGCTTTATCCGCTCGGTTTCTTTTCTGGAAAGGACCAGCATGTTAACCTCCATGTCCGTATGATACTATATGAATGTATATTATTATAACTTGCATGTCAAGCCGGTGTTTTAAGCCGCCGGGTGGAGTGATCGAAATCCACTGGTTACGCGGCAGCAGACCCTAATACCGGAGCTTCTAACAATTGGGTCTTCAGGAAGCGTTCGCCTTGAGGACCGTAAAACAGGATCTGATTACGATCGGTTTCCCAAATCGCGGAAAACCGAACCGCACGGGGACCATGCAAACAAAAGTAGATGCCACATGGTTTGCCTGACCGGATTAGGACTTGTTCCGTCATTTGGAATGCCCCGTTTTGAAGTTGATAATACTCACAGAGGGTTATGTTGATATACTGCCGAAGATCGTTCACGTTGTCAATTTGGTAAATACGAGTAAACATATCTTGTTATACACTCCTGGATGTATATGGAGACTGAGATAGATGTTGGCCTCCAAGCAGGTGAGATAATTTAGGTTGAATACCGATACTGGAAACTATCGGCAAAATGGAGAGATAAATTCGCTTTTGGATTTAAAGCTTTTCAACCTGGAACTTGAGAAAACGACGTGATTAATATTGCTAAGTTGCAAGGTGCCAATCGGATACGTTTCCCAGGGCACTAGTGATGCGGCTTAAAAGAACTTTTTATTAAAGTTCAGGTGTTGCCTATAAAATCGCCTTTTGTAATGCATATTTACTATTCTTCCTGCTTGGCATAGCTCGAAAAGGCCTCGGCCACCTTGCCGACCTTTTCATTGCCGCGGTGCAGCAGCACGCGGTAACGCAAGGTAATAGATTCTTCGGGCTGGATTGTATAGGAGCCGTTTTTTTTCTTGTCGCCGCTGAAGTCCCGCAACCCAAAGGGATTTGCGGCAAACAGGCCATAACCGCGGACGTGCCAGCAAGTCGGATAGCGAAAACTAGCGGGGTGATTAAACATGGCAATCCCGACCGTTTGGCCGTCCAGCGGGCCGTGACAATCGACCCAATCGGCAGCTTTACCCCAAGTATCATTATTAAGTTGTCCGTTGCTGTTGACGATTTGCCCGCCCTGTTTGGCGTCCACGCTAAGGGTTTCAGCTAAGCGCAATCCAAAAGAGCCTTCCTTTGTATCGCCGAACGTAACCGGTTTATCCAAGGCTTGGATAGTAATGTTAAAGTCGATCCAGCGGCAATCCGTATCCGCGCCAAAGCGCAAGGTGCGTTTATCTTGGCATTGGCGTTGCCCATCGGACGACAGCCAGTCGTTATTCGTAACGATCAAGCCGGTGTTTCCGCTTTGCAGTTTTACAAATTCGCGGTGTTTGACGGTTCCATTCCCGGCATTTTCCGTCCAAAAGTCGATGCCGTTGACGTTCCCGTGCGTAAACCACAGGGAGCGATGGTGCGGGTGATCGGTTTTTTCGGTTGGGTCGTCTTTTTTCATGGGATAGGCCCGGGTCATAGGTTTGCCCGTGGGGCCTATGATGGGCCACAATATAGGTTTGCCCCCGGATTCGACGATGTACTCCGTGAATAGTTGGCCGTCGATCTTCACCACCGCGCCGTTGGGCGATTGTTCGACGGAAACTTGGGCATGGGATTTGCCGGCAACGGTGAATAAAATCAGAGAGAAGGAAATCAATAATGGCAAAACCCGGGACCGATTAGTACAACGCCGCATAAACCCATTCTCCTTTGTCGTTCGGCAAATAACGTAGGCCAAGGGATATTATAACAGAAAGAAAATGAAAGCCATTGTTATTTGGCTTGTCGATACTGGTCGAACGAGACCAGTTTGTAGCCGGTCATTGACTTCCGGGCGCGCTCAATACGCTCCATGTCGGCGGGAGTGAGCGCAAGGCTGAGAAGATGTTCGCTACGGACGGTGGCGGGCTGGTTTTTTCCGTCCTTCAGCGCGGTTATGGTTAAGGTGACCTCCCGGGCGACGGCCTCGTGCCGGGCCAGGGCTTCGTTTAGCTTCAGCCGGGCGAACGGGGGGCGGGATCCGGGAATGAGAATGGCATTAAGCCGGGCGTACCAATCGGAAAATTCGCGGTACTGGGAGGCGATGGTATTATCGGCGGAAGTGACAATCGCTTTATAATTCACCAGATCGCTCGATAGTATCAATTCACGGCGGGCAGGGTCGTAACGTTCTTCAAAAACCGGTTCAGCAAGGAATTGCATCAGCGGATCTTGTCCTTTGACGGCCCGAACTTTCATTTTCTGCGTGAAGCCCTCCAAATCTTTTGTGCTTAGCTCGGTGCGAACCCGGCGCGTATCGTCGAGAATGACAAATCGTCCCGTGGTTTTGTCGAATACGGTGGTTTCTGCCGGGTTTTGCAGGAAATCGTACACGGCAGTCTGATGGAATATGGTGCAGCTTAGACTGGTGGGCTGTTTATTACCGCCCGAATAAACGCGGTTTTCCACGCGAAAATCCGCGGCGGATGTGACGGCGCAAATACCCGTCGCGGCTAAAATAAAAAAACATATTCGAGAAAAAAACGGATACATGCCGCAAAGATACCCTAGTCCGGGAAATAGGTAAAGTCGAAAGTTCGTAAAGTTAGCCCTACGGATAATACTTATGGCGGGGTGAAGGTTCTCAAATAGTTTCCTCGCGGCAAGTAAATTTTTTGGAGAGGAGTCGTCAGACTCCTAGTAGAACAAGTGGATTTTTGTTATTGTATGTAATTCTTGATACTAGACTAGGGAATTGAGGGTTTTACCAAATCGCCTTTTTTGATTTCCGGCATGACAGGCGTCCGGGAAGGATTATGGGGGATTAGCTCAGTTGGGAGAGCGTCTGAATGGCATTCAGAAGGTCAGGGGTTCAAGTCCCCTATCCTCCACTAAATAAAGCCTTGTGTGGCAATACGTTACACAAGGCTTTTCTTATGCGCTTTTTGCGCATTGAGAACAGATTCGTAAATGCTCTTCTTGTCCGCGACGCCCTGAAAAAAAGTTTTTTGATTATAACTATTGTCTAAATGCATACTTTTTTGATGGAATTTCAGCGAGTTTATGGTACAATGACTGCGTTTCCGCTAAAGCGTTGCCTTCTAATATCTTAGGTCCGTTTTCATTGGAACTAAAGGTTTATCATGCCTCCTGCATCTTTCACATCTTCGTTTTATCACAAATTATTTCTTGTAGGATCGGTCTTACTCGCACTGTTCGGTTCTGCCTTATTTGGCGAACGAGTCCTCGCAGCGGCGGACGACGTGTATATGTTTTCTTACTTCAGGGATCCGGACGGCACGAGCGGGATGTACTTTGCTTATTCGTTAGATGGTATGAGTTACCACGCCGTCAACGGCGACGTGGCCGTTACGGGACCCATGGCCGGCACCACGATGCGCGATGTACACATCATCTACGGGCAGGACGGCACGTTCCATTTGACCCACACCA
>JBEKIK010000221.1:0-4584 GCA_050011795.1 Thermoguttaceae bacterium
GGCGCGGGTAACGCCCACGTAACACAGGCGGCGTTCTTTGTCCAGGGCCGCCCCGCCGTCGGCCGCCGAGCGGTGATGCGGCAGCAGCCCTTCTTCCATGCCGACCATGTAGACTTCGGTAAATTCCAATCCCTTGGCGGCATGAAGGGTCATCAGCGCGACCGCGTCGCGATCGAGCTGCGATTGTTTGTCGCGATCCGGCTCATTGCCCGCCAAGGCCGTTTCATGTAAAAAACCCGCCAGCGTGGCCGGCGACGAACTCTGAGAGAACGATCCCAAGGCGTTGACCAATTCCTCGACGCTCGCCCAACGCGACTCTTGATCGCCGGCATCGGGATATTGCCGGGCCAATTCCTGTTTATAACCGATTTCCTGCAGCAGTTCCTTCAGCAGATCGACCAACGACCGGCGCTCGACTTGCTTGTGATAGCGCTGGATAAGGCCGCGGAATTTTTGCACGGCCTCGACTGCGGACGCGGATAGATTATCCAGATTGGCTGCGTGCGGCAAAATGCTCCAAATAGGCTTGCTTTTGCCGACGGCTTCGTCCAACAGGCGTTTAACCGTGGATTGGCTGATTCCCCTATGCGGAGAGTTGATAATGCGCAAAAGCGAGACTTCATCGGCCGGATTGGCCAGCAATTTCAAATACGCCAGCACGTCGCGGACTTCCTTGCGGTCGTAAAAGGACATGCCGCCCAGGAGGATGTATGGAATTTTCGCCCGCCTGAGTTCGGTCTCGAAGGCCCGGGGCTGTTCGTTTGTGCGGCAAAGGACGGCGAAATCCTTGGGGCGGCATTTATGGGAACCTAGGCGCGCGGCAATTTCATCGACTACCGTTTTTGCCTCCGCCGCTTCGTCTTGGAGTTGCAGAATTCGCGGGGTTTCGCCGCTAAATGTGGCTTTCAGGACTTTATCGTGGCGGAGTTTATTAAAGGCGATAAGCCGGTTCGCCCAGCCGACGATCTCCCGCGTGGAGCGGTAATTCAGTTCCAGGCGCACGACTTTGGCCTCGGGCCAATCGTTTTTGAAGCGGAGGATGTGGGTCAATTCCGCCCCGCGCCAGCCGTATATCGATTGATCGTCGTCGCCCACCACGCAGATATTTCGATGCTTTTCAGCCAGTGCTTTTACAATCCGATATTGACTGCCGTTGGTGTCCTGATATTCATCCACCAGCAGATGATCGAAGCGGTCGGCCTCGGCCCGGCTGATTTTGGGAAACTGGGAAAAAAGATCTTCGGTGCAAACCAGCAAGTCGTCGAAATCCAATGCCCCGGCCGCTTTCAAGGCATTTTGGTATCGGCGATAGGCCGCGGCGGCGAGATGTTCCTTGTCGGTTTGGGCTAGATTGGCGGCTTTCTCAGGGCGGATGCCGGAGTTTTTCCAACGGCTGAGGAAATAGAGCAAGTCGCCGGGCCGCAACAGGGCATCGGCCACCTTGATTTCCCTGAGCACGCTGCGGGCGACGCCTTCCTGATCGCCCCGGTCGTAAATGGCGAATTGAGCGGGATAGCCCAAATGCCGAATCTGCCTGCGCAATATGCGCACGCAAAGTGAATGGAAAGTGGAGATTTCCGGGTGTTCCTTAAGCCGCTTTCCCAGCAGGGCGGCCGAGCGTTGCTGCATTTCATAGGCGGCTTTGTTGGTAAAAGTAACGGCCAACACCCGCTGCGGCCGTACCCGGCCGCGGATGAGTTCGGCTATGCGACAGGTTACCACCCGGGTTTTTCCCGTTCCCGCCCCAGCAAGCACTAGCAACGGGCCGGAAAGCGTTTGTACGGCCTCGAGTTGGGCGGGATTGAGATTCATGGTTTGCCATAAAGCCGCGACGGGCACCAACGGGCACCGATGCACAGCATTGGTCGCTTGGTCGGTCGCACTTTGGTTGAAATCGCCAACCCGCGCTAAAGAACAATTAAAATAAAACGAGAATTATGTAGGAGTTTTATGCGAACTGTCAACAGGTCGACTTTGAGGAATTCCGCTAATTTCAAGTGGATTTTCCCTTGATTTACCGATCTTGCGTATTCCGGACGGTGGATTTATACTTTTATACTCACATTATAGTGAATCTTTTTGCCAACACTTTAATTATTTTCGATTTCCACAAGGCGGTAGAACATGAAAAGCGAAGAACGCCACAAGCTGCATCAAAATGCCCTGGCCCTATGGCTTGCCCAGACGTTTACCACGATCAAACCCTATCAGAACGTCATCTTGGCAGCGGTAATTGTGGTGATATTAGCCGTGATTTTCTGGGTGTGGTGGACCAGCGAATCGGCCTCCCAGTCGAACAGGGCTTGGACGCAATTTTTCATGGCGTTTGATGAGCTTAACCCTTCTGCATCGCTGGAAAAAGTCGCTGAAGACAACCCCCATTCTCGCGCCGCTGCGGTGGCGGACCTTGTGGCGGCCGATCAGCAACTTGCCCAAGGTTGTAACATGCTCTTTATAAACAAGGCTACCGCCAACCAGGGATTGAACAAGGCCCTGCGTCTGTATCAATCGGTTTACGCACAAAGCCCGTCGCCCGCCCTACGCGTCCAAGCCGCCTTCGGGCTGGCCCGAGCTTGGGAGTCGCTGGGCAAACTGGAAACGGCAACCAAATTTTATACGGAGGTAACGGCCGAGTGGCCAGACACGGTCTTCGCCCGGATGTCTTCGCTGCGCTTGGAGGATTTGAAACGGGGTTCAGTCAAGGAAATGTACGACAAATTCGCGCGATTCGATCCCAAGCCGGCGTTCAGCCAACCGCCCGGCGTTCAGCCCGGTCTTGATAAATTGCCCGAGGAAGGGCCGGTTTTCACGCCCGGCGCGGTTAAAGAGCGGGGACTCGAGGAAAAGAAAGAAGAAAAGAAAAAAGAGGAAAAGAAACCTGAAAAGGCGGGCAATAATACCGAGACAAATAAGCCCGAAGAAAAAACCGAGAAACCCGCCGGTCAAGGTCAATCCACCGGCGGCGAAAAACCGATAGATGCCAAACCGTCGCCCGGCGCAGATAAGCCGGCTTCATAGAGGCTGTGCCAAGCGACTAATGACCTTTGCCTGGGCAATGATCCGTGGGGGAGGTTGCCAATCCGCCTTTCCTGGACAGATTAGCAATCTGCCCCACGACCTTGTGATCCATTCACTATGCAAAGGTCAATAGTTTTACCGAGTTGGAAGAGAACTATATTCGTATCATTAGCGCAAGACGCGCGACGAATAGAGAGCAGAAAAACCATGAAGAAAATCGCTAAATCGGCCAAAGATCGAAAATCCAACCGCGACCAATTGCGCCCCGAATATAAATTCGACTATAGCAAAGCGCGTCCCAACCGTTTTGCCCGCCGCGGATCAAAAGCCCCCCTCATCGTCGCACTCGATCCCGATGTAGCCAAAGTGTTCGGTACCTCTGAATCAGTCAACCAAGCCCTACGCGCCATAATTACCGCGCTGCCAAAATAAATCGTTTGATTTTTTCCCAGCAAGTGGTTTCTGTCAAGCAAGAAGCTGCTATTTCTTCCAACTTTTTTTGCACTGCTTCTATATTGTCTTGTATAGAATCTTTTTTTCCTCGATGAATTCTATTAGCTGACTCCCACTTTTTTATGAGTATACGGTTTGTATCATTCATTCCACCTTTTCCATTCTTCCAATCAGATATCAACATACGTGATGCACTTAAGAGATCGCTTCTTATTCCAAAGATATCTTTAAATATACTTTCTTGTTCTTTTCCAAAAACTACCATAAAATGGTATTTTAAAGCAGCAAAGCGACTAAAAGTCTCTCGATATTTATCAAATCTTTCAAAAACAATATGTGCTTGATTCAAGATATTTGTGTCTTCTTCAGTCTCATTAGGAGATTTGTCTCGAGTAGTACCCTCACTTGACCATGCGAGTGGAAGTCGTACATGTTCAATTGCATCTTTTATTGCAAAAAATGTTTCAAGCACTTCTTCGGCTAATTCAAGCCGCTTTTTTCCTATGTATTCACGTTTCCAAGCATTTATGCCATAAATTGCGACTCCACTTGCGATAATAATTGAAACCGACTGTAAAACATTCATTATAGATTCCATAATGTGACTCCATATCATTATTCGATCCGTTCAAACGTAAATTCCCCGCCCACGCAGTTGATTCTCACTCGGCTGCCTTCGGCAAAATCTTTTTTGAGCACTTCCACGGCCAGGGAGTTTTGGATATTTTGTTGGATCAGTCGCTTTAGCGGCCGTGCGCCAGAGATCGTATTGTAGCCTTCGGCGGCGATGGCGTCCAGCGCGGCCGGCCGGTATATCCCGCTTGCAAGGGGCCGGGCTAAAGGAGATAATGTACAATATCCGCGGGAGTTCAAGTATTAATTCCTTTAACAAAAGGGAGCGCCGAATCATGTCGCAGGATATTGACCCTCAACATTCCGACATCCGTGATCTCCTAAGAGTAATCGGACCGCTAGTGGCCGGCGTGGGCCTGATATTTACGATAATCGGCATTGGGAGTTTTTTCTCGTCGTTCGGCAGTTTTGAGCCGCCCCGCTATTTCTGGTGCGCTTTTATCGGGTTGCCTTTGTTGGCCGTCGGAGGCTCGATCTGCA
>JBEKIK010000222.1:0-6342 GCA_050011795.1 Thermoguttaceae bacterium
TCTTGGAGATGCATAATGGGTAATCAATTATTTCAAGTCTTTCGCACGTATTTCACGCGACGGGACTATTGGATCTTTGCATGCTTTATGATTCCATGTTTATTCCCTTTGATGGGATATTCGAACAAGTTCACGAATACATGCGATTTCATATTCCCAGGCTTTCTAGTAAACGTGATGATTGGATCTATTGTGGGGATGCAGATTAAGGTCCAATATGCGAATCCGCGGGCAAGGCTGTTGCCTAGTTTTAACGCAGCGCATCTGATAGTTCCCGCGATCATAATCACGGCGGCCATGTTGCTCGAAGTATGGATAGCCAATGTGTATGGCGTGCCATATTTCGCCTTGGCCGGTTATGCGTTATTTATAATCGCCGCTGCTTCGTGGAATGCATCCGATATGCGTGGTGCTTACAACTTTTTATTTATAGCATTCATGTTTGCCTCAATGCTCTTGCCAAAGTATTTCGTAGCGCCACTGTTGACCAGCGGCATTTTTGTTTCCGTGGCTACATTTTGCATAGGATTTGTGGCATTAGCGGCGCTTGGCATGCGTATTATGATGCTTTGCGAAGAAAAGCCGGAATATTCTAGAGTTGTGCCGGGCTCGATGTGGGATTTCATGTCTCGAGCGGGCAGGCGAGACCGGGGGAAATTAGAGGCACAGATGATCGCGCGGTCCAAGTTCAAGGCCTGGTTACAAGATATTATGTTTCTGATGGTTTTCAAAAATAAAACTGCTTCGAATCCCCCGCGGCGTTTTTTGCTACGTCAACTTACCGGCGGATTTTCCGGCGTCTTCATTGCGATTTTTCTATTTACGAGTATTCCTATTTTCCTCTGTTTTCCACGTTTGTATTCGATGAGTATAAAAGATGCTCCTGTTACGTCATTCTTCATGATTATGTTGTGGTACTTGTTTATAATGTTGATTAGACCTACTAGCGGGTCTTGGTTGCGCCGTTGGCAGTATCTGATCCGCGAATCGCTCTTTCCAATTAGCCGAACGGATTTCGCACGCGAATTGGTTCGCAACGGCATGTTTGACATAGTGGCCGTTGCCGTGGGATTTTTGGGGGGCACAATTGTCGGACTAGCCGCGTCCCAGCCTGAAATGTTAATAAGCGGCTCCATCCCGCTCTATATCGCCATGGCAATTGCCCAGATTTTTATGGTGGGTTGTGCGATGCTTTTTCTGGCTTCCTACCGTAGTTTTGTTGATTATCTTATTGGATGTTTAGGAATAGCATTTCTATCCATGATATTAATCTGTTCAGTCATTTTCGGTAATTGGTTGTTATCTTCAGTTTCAATCGTCGGGACGGCGGCAGGCATCGTGGGATTCTATAGGCTGGCTTTTCGGCGGTGGTGTGATATTGATTTGGAATGACGGTTTTTTGGATCTGCCGGGGGATGATCTTGGAACGCGACCAGCGGTCGCGGCTTTATGATGCATTTTCATGGGGGATAATCTCGGAACGCGACCGACCCTGCCCTGCATGGTGCCCGTCGCGGCTTTATGATATGTATTCATAATGGGGCTTCCCCCCATTCCGCCGTTGCCGGATCGCGCTATACTGATGTGGGGGAATAATTGACCATTATATTTCGGAGAAGGAAAGATTTTTAATGTCGCAAACGAAAAATAATCCATCCGAGCGAATCGCCCGAGTAGTGGTGCAAAAAATGGAAAGCCTCCAACGGGCTGGAATTGAAATGATGGCAAAGGTCCCTAAATCAAAAACTATTGGGGGTGTAAANNAAACTAAGAGCCGGACAATTCTGGAATCTGGTAGTCTTGCAACAAGCCCTCACCCTAACCCTCTCCCAAAGGGTGAGGGGACTATCGATCATCTTCTCCCAAAGGGAGAGGGGACTTCGGCGCATATTATCCCAAAGGGAGCGGGGACTAAGAGCGGGAATGGAGCAACTGCCGCTGTCTCGGTTCCAATCGATCCGCGATCTTGCGCACTGGCCGAAGTGGCCCGGGACGTGGCCGCTTGCACGCGCTGCGCCGAACTGGTTCGCAATCGAACTCAAACGGTTTTCGGGGTGGGCAATCCTTACGCACGATTGGTATTCTGCGGCGAGGCCCCGGGGGCCGATGAAGATCGACTGGGTGAGCCGTTTGTCGGCCGGGCAGGACAATTGCTCACCGACATTATCGTCAAGGGCATGAAAATGCGACGCCAGGACGTATACATTCTCAACATTCTCCGTTGCCGGCCGCCCGGCAACCGCAATCCGCTGCCGGTCGAGGCCGCCGCCTGCCGGGAATTCCTCGACCGCCAACTGGCCATTATCCAACCCGAGTTTATCTGCTGCCTAGGCGCGGTGGCCGCCCAAAATCTGCTGCAAACCAATACGCCCATCGGCCGGCTCCGCGGCCGCGTGCTCGACTATCACGGCATTAAAGTCGTTTGCACTTACCATCCGGCCTATATTTTGCGAAATCCATCCGCAAAAAAATTCGTCTGGGATGATATACAATTACTTATGGCCGAAATGGGCATGGATAAAAAGGATGAAGGATGAAAACAGCGGACATTCGTTAGTTTGGAGTGGGCAGTTTACTGCCCACCGATAACCGGAAACTGACAACTGATAACTCTTTATGTACGAAACCTTCGAACATACCGCCGATTTGGGGCTGCGGATCCGGGCGGACGACCTGAACAGTCTGTTCGCCGAGGCCGGCCGGGCTTTATTCTCGGTAATCGTGGAAAAGCCCGAAGATATTCGTACCATTGAAGAAATACCCTTTACCATCAACGTCAATGACGTGGAAGAACTGTTGCACGATTGGTTGACCGAATTGCTTTTCACCTTTCACGTCCGCCGGCTGTTGTTGGTAAAATTCGATGTTAACATACAAGCCTCCGGGCTGACGGCCATCGCGCAGGGCGAAAAGATCGATCTTAAGCGTCACGAAATAAATCTCGAAATCAAAGCCATCACATGGCACGGCCTGAAAGTCGTACAATCCCCAACCGGCTGGCTTGCCGAGGTAATCGTGGATATATAATGGGGACCAGGGACCAGGGGCTAGGGAAAAGCCGCTTGCGGTTTCGCACTGCCCACCGCCCACTGTCCACTGCCCACTGAAAACTAATATCTGAAAACTAACCACCGGAGTCATACCCATGTCCAAAACCGGCTACAGTGGTCCGCTGGAACGGATTGATGAGTGCACCTGGCGGATTCCGAAGAGTTATAAAATTGGTATGCGCGTGGAAGGCCGCATCTTTGCCGACGATAAACTGATCGATCAGATCCGCCACGACGAGGCCCCGGAGCAAGTCGCCAACGTGGCTTTTTTGCCGGGCATCCAAATGGCCAGCCTTGCCATGCCCGACATCCATTGGGGCTACGGCTTTTGCATCGGCGGGGTTTCGGCCACCGATCCGGCCGTTGGCGGCGTGATTTCGCCCGGCGGCGTGGGCTACGACATCAACTGCGGAGTGCGCCTGGTCCACACCAATCTTACCGCCGCCGAGGTCATGCCTCGCATTGGGCAGCTTATGGAATCGCTTTTCCGCCGCATTCCAGCCGGCGTGGGCGAGGGCGGACCATATCTGTTCGATCACAAGGAACTCCGCCGCATCTTGGCCGAGGGTTCGGCGTACCTGGAAAAGCGCGGCTGGGCCACCCAAAGCGATCTGGAACATACCGAGGCCGGCGGCTGCATTCCCGACGCTCGGCCCGATTTCCTCAGCCAAAAAGCCATTGCCCGGGGTGGCGATCAATGCGGCACGCTTGGCTCGGGCAACCATTTTCTCGAAGTCCAGGTGGTCGACGAAATCGTCGATCAGTCTGCCGCCCGTGCCATGGGCCTGGAAAAGAACCTTGTGTGCGTGATGATCCATTCCGGCTCCCGTGGCCTGGGCTACCAGGTTTGCGACGACGCCTTGGCCATGCTCCGCAAGGCCCCGGCCAAGTACGGCATCGACCTGCCTGACCGCCAACTGGCCTGCGCCCCGGTCCACAGCGAGGAGGGCCAGGAATATCTGGGCGCAATGCGTTCGGCGGCCAATTTCGCCTGGGCAAACCGGCAGTTGCTGATGTGGCAAACCCGGGAAATTTTTGCTGAGTTCTTCGGCCGTGCTTGGGAATCGCTGCAAATGAACCTGGTTTACGACGTGGCCCATAATATCGCCAAGATGGAGCGGCACATCGTCGAGGGAAAGGAAAAAATGCTTTGCGTGCATCGCAAGGGCGCTACCCGGGCGTTCCCGGCAGGGCATCCAGAAGTGCCCGAGAAATATCGGCACATCGGCCAGCCGGTGATTATTCCCGGCGACATGGGCCGGGCAAGTTGGGTGCTAGTCGGTCAGCCGGGCAGCATGGAAAAGACCTTCGGCACCACCTGCCACGGCGCGGGCCGCGTGATGAGCCGCACCGCAGCCGTGAAAAACGCCCAAGGCCGCCGCATCGACAAAGAATTGGCCGAGCAAGGCGTAATAGCCAAATGCCGCCACTGGAAAGGCCTTGCCGAAGAACAACCCGCCGCATACAAAGACGTGAGCTTGGTTGTCGATGTAGTCCACCGTGCTGGCCTGGCAAGCAAAGTAGCCCGTATGCGGCCGATGGGTGTGGTGACGGGGTGATTTTTATATCAGGAACGTATCTTGACATATTTACAGCACTTTCGTATAGTAATTTAAATGACAACTATTGAAAAGCTTGTTAGTGCCGAAGAACTTTTTCAAATGCCGGATCTCGGCCGATGCGAATTAGTATGCGGAGAATTGATTAGAATGACCCCCGCTGGATTCAAACATGGTTTGATTGTTATCAATCTTTCTTCTCTCTTGGACAATTTTGTAAAATCCCACAATCTTGGCAAGATCACTGGTGCGGAAACCGGTTTTCATATCCAACGCGCTCCTGATACTGTTCGAGCGCCTGATGTCGCATTTATTCGCATGGATAGGCTACCGGAAGAACCCCCGAAAGGCTATTTTGACGGCCCGCCTGATTTAGCAGTGGAAGTTCTTTCACCTAACGATCGGGCAAGCGAAGTTCAGAAAAAAATTCGCGATTGGTTGAATGCTGGGTGTTGTGCAGTTTGGATCGTCGATCCCGAAACCAAATCGGTGACCATCTATAAAAGCACCCACGATATAATAGTACTCAATACTAGCGATAAACTCGATGATTTGTTTCTATTACCCGGCTTCAGCGCGACAGTAAGCGAAATATTTGAGTAACTATATGCCGCACATAAAATAGCGACAATGAGTCTCGCACCGAAGATAGTATCCGGATCTTGTGGTAAAACATTGTGCTTCTTCAATTCCCGAAACCATTGAGGGAGAAATGTCTGATGTTTTCATTCATTTTTTCATTCTCAGCGAGCCAATCTAGCGACTTCTCTTCTTCATGGGAATGGTGGAGCGTACATCTTATCATTCCTGCTATGCTTACAATACTCACTGGTGCAGCTACATTTATTCTCTTGTGGTATCGTTTAAGCAAGACAGAGTTTTACAGGCGTCTTTCAAGGGGAGAGCCATACAGTCAGGAATTGTGGACACGTCAAATAGTACTTTATGTTTCAGTCTGTAAAATAGCCAGAGAAGCATTTGAAGATGTTTATTCTTTTGTTTGGCATAAAAAACAAGATGATCAAGACAATGAAGAAATAAAAAATATACCTGAATGCTTTAATAAGCTTGAATCAATTTGGGCTGACGTCTCAATCTTGCTTAGTCCCTCATTCAATAAAGTGTACAGTGATTTCGTACATCAACTCGGCATTTTTATGACCTTTATCGCCGCGTCATCAGGGGATCAGGAATTATTAAAAAATGCTCATGAATGCCAGTTAAAGACTCAAAAACTGTGTGATAATCTTTTGGATGAGGCTCGGCACGGTGTAGGTACAATTCCATTGGATGATAAAATTCGTGAAGCAATTGGACAGCTTAGAAGAGAAGATACTGAGAAACGCTTAAAACAAATTGCTGGGGGGATAAACGCGGATAAGGTATAAAAGTCCAATTATTTATTCTTATCGCTCCCCGCCGCCGACGCGGGCTTCTTAGCGGGCGATTTCTTCGGTAAGCTGGTTGATAAGTTTTTTCAACGATCGCAGCGTCAACTCGCGGGCATATTGATTTCCGCCGGTTTCTTTCCGCGTTGCTTCGTATTGATCTTGTAATTCAGCGAGCTTTTCATGGGTTACGGATAATTCTAGTGCATTGTCAACCCATAAAATTGGGATTATTGTTTCAAAATGCGTCGCATAATTGCAGGCGTTTCCATATTAGCAATCCCAAAATCATGCTGTGACGCTGCACTAGTTCGTTTTTGAGAATCATAAAATCACGTCTAGCGT
>JBEKIK010000223.1:0-4564 GCA_050011795.1 Thermoguttaceae bacterium
AATTTTATCCTGGAGAAGGCATTAGTCCATAAATTACTACAATTATGAATTATATAGTCACAGGACGATCATCAGTTCTATATATTCGGACTGAAGTGCTAAGATCGGGGGTAGTTCGCCCACATCCATTTTCGCATAAATCTTAACGCTATTTCCTGTTATTTTTGTAAATTTTTAATCCAGGTACTTGCAATAGTTAAATTTTTATGTAAAATGAAGAACATGAAGTACGGTAACCCGAGCGACGTGACCGGGTTGCCCGAACAATAATTTAACCCACTCAGCCAACGAGGCAGCGCTTCACGTCACCGCACTTCCGCAATCAGGCATCCATGTCTCATGGATGACGCGCTGCTGTTTCTATTTTTAGCCGATTCACGGCGCCCTTGGTTTCTCAAGTTCGTGACCATCGAATGTGGATTACAGGTCAATCCCCATCGAAATTAATGATTCAGTTTTGTGTTTTGAATGTATGGAGTTCAATGTGGAATTGATTAAGAAATTTTATTATTCACCTTGTTTCAACCCGCTTGGTTGAGAAATTTGAAGGAGGTTCTTATGAAAAAGAGTTTTGCTATTATGTGTGCAGTAAGTTTAATGCTGATTTTGACAAATTCAGCGTTAGCCGATCTGGTTAAGTCGTATGAAAATGTCGGGATGGATTATACGTCTGGTAGCACCAGTACTTTTACTATCGGTGCCACTGTTGGTGTTACTCAGGGTTCTACCAGTTTAGGCATCACAACTCCAGGTAATTGGTGGACTTGGGTTGGAACCGATTGGAATGCCCCAGATAATGCACAATCATTTGCTTCGCTTATGGCACAACATTCTACAATCCTATTGGACGTTACAGTTGCGCATGACGCTTCCCCGGGTTGGGACGATTATATTCAGCTTCAACCGCAAATTGTTGCTGACACAGCTAATCAATCATTAAACTGGTCGGCTAATGTTTCCGGCGGTACAAGCGCTACTTTAAGCTGGGATTATTCCGCCGTGCCTTTTACTGGATCTCCTTCCTGGGCGCAAATACAGTGGCATGAAGTGGGCCCTGATATGGACCACACTTACTACATCGACAATCTGCGTTTTGAAGGCCCACCGCCCACCAGCATTCCCGAGCCGACGAGTATCATATTGCTGGCGATGGCCGGATTAATGGGACTGTTATATTGGCGGAAACGTTAAATCACAACTTTGATGAACAACTTAGAGTAGTTTTACGGGCATGTCTGATAAAGGCGTGCCCGTTTTTATATAAACTTGTCTAAAATCATTCTTTAGAAGATCGCGATTCGAGCACTGCGCGGATCAACAGCGGCCAGGCGATTGTGGCGTCGCAATGCACCTCGGCAAACCGCCCGCCATCCTCGCAGCTTATGAATTTGCCCCAGGAAACGCCTTCGCTGTAAGTGCAGCCGCTCAATCCGCCCCAGTGCACCGGTTCCGGGCAAATCCGCACCGCGTAACTGAACCGCGGCACTGGAAGATCGGCCCCCATCCGCATGTTTATGGTCTCCACGAACGGCCCCACCTGCTGGGCCCAATTCCTGGGCACGCCCCCGCCTATGGTAAATATGCCCAAGCGCCTGGCCTTCAGAATCCGCCGGGCATAGTCGTGCAGGTCCAGAAATGGATTATAAGACGGCACGGGGGCGAAGAATTTTTCCAAATCGGCCTCTTTGCCCGGCACGAAATCCCGCTCCAAGGCGTGCTTGGCCAGGTCCAGCCCCAACTCGGAATCGGTCAAAGCGGGCACGTAAACCGGCGCATCGCGCCGATATGCACAACCCAAAATGCTGGGCATTTGCCCGGTTTCCAGGAGTTTTTTCCCGATCTCCCGATTTATCCGCCAGGAACAACTCGGCTCGCTGCGGTCCATCTCATCGAGCACCTCCTTCACCAACTTCCAAGCCCGGCAAAGATTGGCCTCCATCTCCACCGTATCGTACACGCGATTGTATCCCCATGCAAAAAGCTGTTTATCGGCAACCCGGGGATCGGCTTTGTAATGTACTCCGCCTACGGCCTCCGAAAGACCGTGGGCCATGATCGCCCCGGTGCTTACGATGATATGCGCAAGCCCGGCATCGATCATTTCGCACAGCACTTTGCCCATTTTCGCCACGGTCATCGCCCCGGATACCGTGACCACTATGGTGCAATCCGGATCGGCGGCCATGGCCGATAGGACGTCGAAGGCCTCGCCCAATTCCCGGCCCCCAAAGGCCGTGCGCGACATCCTTCTGAGCATGTCGGCAAAGCCCGTTGCCCGCCGAACATCCATCGCTTCCAGGGGTTCCAGCCCGTCTTTTCCGCCGTCGTGCAATTCTCGGGACATGATCCTCATTTCAGGGTATGAAGCGGCAAATGTCAAGGCAGGGTTAAAGCGAATTTAACTTGCTATTAAAACCAAAGCCCTGTAAAGTAATTACTATCTTCCATCAGGCATTTTTCACACCAACGTAAGGAGGAACAGGAGTGGCAGAGCCGCTCGTACCCCGGGAAGTTTTTTTCACCAAGGGCATTGGCAAGCATCGCACTCGCCTGCAAAGTTTCGAGTTGGCATTGCGCGACGCGGGCATCGAAATTTTTAACCTCGTCCGCGTGTCGAGCATCTTTCCCCCCCACTGCAAAGTGGTCTCGAAAAAACAGGGCCTGCCCAAGCTCCAGCCCGGCCAGATTGCCTACTGCGTCCTGGCCGAGGCCTCCACAAACGAACCATCGCGGATGGTCGGGGCAGGCATCGGTTTGGCAGTGCCCGCCGCCGGTGAACAATACGGATACATAAGCGAGCATCACGACTTCGGCATCACCGAGCCCCGCTTGCGCGATCTGGTCGAAGACATGGCCGCCACCATGTTGGCCACCACGCTGGGCATCGAATTCGATCCCGAAACCGCCTACGACTATCGCAAGGAAATCTACCACATCTCCGGCAAGATAATTCAAACCCGGGCCTGCGTGCAAACCGCCGAAGGCGATAAAAAAGGACTCTGGACCACCGTCGTGGCCTCGGCCGTGTTCGTGGTCGATTAAGGGGAATAGGTATTAGTGTGCAGCAAGAGATGGAAAGTAGAAAATAAGGGGTGGTCAGTTTACTGACCCACTGAAAACCGTGAACTGAAAACTTTCCTGAACCCTGAACCCTTTGTTTGTGGACTAATGATCCGCCGCGTTCTCGATCGGCGAGCGGACTGACTGTACAAAGCGCCCGCCGCTTTCGTACCAGCCCTGTTTTGTGAACCTGCACCATCTAAGGTCGAGCAAAAAACCCAGCCAATGCCCGTTACATTCCAGCGATGCGATCATGCGCCGGTAGGGCAGCGGCTTGGGATGATAGAATCCCAGACCGCGATTGGATAGATGCTTGCCCACCACCGCGATGCTTTGGCCCCGCGGCGTAATGCCGTCTTCGGCCACCGGCGTAAGATGGATCAAATAAGGAAACGGATAGCGGTTTTCGTGCCGCTTTTCCAGTATCTCCTGCTCCGTATATAGCGCACTCATCAATAACATTACTTGCCTGCGAACTTCGTCTTCCTGACGGACATTGCTCTGGGGAAGAAGATCAAGGTGTGGATCATCAAGCTGAATCATGGGCGCTCACCAAATTAGTCGGATTTTGCCCATCCGCATGCGCAGTCATGGGCAAATGGATTATATGGGATATATGGCCTGTGCAGGCACGTAAACGCAACATGAAAAGACCAGTCGGCGGAAAACTCAATCATTCCCGATCAAGCCACTATCCGCAGAAGCCTGCCCCTAGCGCACGATCGTCAAATGACCAAATAAAACCTAGTTCATAAATCCAAGGATGTCAAATGATTAGTTTCTGTTGCGGAAAGTCAGAAATTTGGGGTGCCATGGCCACGCTTGCGTGGCCATGCAGTATTTTTCTAGGACTTCCAACATGCCTACGAAAAGCGTGCGCATGGCACCCAGCTTTCCGCAACAGAAATTAATTAGTTGCATTGCTTCAGCACTTCCACGGCCTCCGAGTATTTGCCTTCCTTGCATAACTCCCGCGACCATTGACGCTGCACATACGCGAAATTCAGCGCAAACGCCTCGTAATGCGGATCAAACGCCAGCCCTTGCCTAAGCAAAGCCGCGGCCTGGGCATATTGACCGGCATTGCCCAATTCGATCGCCCAATTATTGATCGTGGCCAAAAAATTACCCCGGGCCGTGCTGTTAAACGGATCGAGCCGCAGCGCTTTGGCATTGGCGGCAGCCGCTTCGGCGAATCGCTTTTCACCCAGGAAATCGATACCCCGGTTGTAATAAATCATCGCCGTCAGTTGGATGGGCGATATTTCCCGCGGTTTGGCCTTGTCCTTGGCGGACTTGTGCCCAATTGTTTTTGCGGTTTCTTTTTGGGGACTGTCCTTATTTTCGTGTAACGAAAATGGGACCGTCCCCTTCTGGGCTGTCCCCTTCAGTTCGGTATTATTTAAGATCGGATCGTGCTGCAAACAAAACCACCGCGGACAAGTGGTTTCCACGTCAAGGTGACCGTCCGGCAAAAAAACCCGGCTTAAAGCGTGCCCCGGCG
>JBEKIK010000224.1:0-4531 GCA_050011795.1 Thermoguttaceae bacterium
GGACCGACGCCTGGAACTTCTTTCCCAACGAACCGATCGGGGCGGTCTATCTCTGCCGCACGGGCAAGGATAAAGTCGAAGCCCTACAAGTCGTTTGTCCCCATGCGGGCTGTTCGATAATGGTTGAGGCGGCCAAAGACGGCAAGAAATTCTTCTGTCCCTGCCATAGCGCCGGCTTCGATCTGTCGGGAAAGCGGCTCGACGCCGCCTCGCCCAGCCCACGCGACATGGATTCGCTGGAAGTCGAAATCCGCGCGAACAACGAAGTCTGGGTGATGTTCCAGAAATTCGTGACCGGAATCGTAAGTAAAGTTGCGCAAGGATGATTATATTTTAAGTAGGGTGCGTGCTTGCACGCACGCGCCACATTGACCGTTGCTACATCAAAATGCATGCGTGCAAGCACGCTCCCTACAGATTGTAAACCATGAAAGCATTTCTTCATTGGTTAAACGACCGAACTGGTTTTATTGACGCTCATCGCAAAATTGCCGATGCGCCTTTGGCCGGCGGAGCTTGTTGGTGTCGAGCAGCGCCGGCCGCAATCATTTTCGCCTTTTGCATCCAGGCCATAACGGGCTTTTTTCTTTGGACCTATTATAGTCCAAGCACGCAGACCGCTTGGGAAAGCGTTTATTATCTGCAATACGAAGTGGCGGGCGGGTGGCTGCTAAGGGCGATTCACCATTATGCCGGCCAAACGCTGCTGGCGCTGGTGGGATTGTACCTGCTACAGTTGATCGTGCGCGGTTGGTATCGGCCGCCCCGGGAAGCGGCTTATTGGACGGCGCTGTTGATGTGCCTGTGCGGGCTGGCTTTGCTTTTGACCGGCGATCTGCTGGCTTGGAGTCAAAACAGTTACGCCGCCACCCAGGTGCGGACCAGGTTTCTCCTGCTTTTGCCTGGCGTGGGCGAATCGCTCTACAAAATCGCCATCGGCGGGCCGGAGTTCGGACACCTTACGCTTACCCGATTCCTGGCCATGCACATCGGAGTTTTCGCCGGCGGATTTTGCTTGCTGATAATCCTTAATAGAATTTTCGTTCATCGAAGCAATGCGACGCTCGCCGCCCAAGCGACTTATACCGAACCTTACTGGCCCGGCCAGGCATGGCGAAATGCGGTAGCGGGTCTATTGGTGCTGGGGGTGGTCGTGATCCTGGCCTTGCGACACGGCGTATCGGGCGATCATGCGGGCGTGGCCATTGGTTCGCCTGCCGACCTGGATCCGGCCAATTTTTACGCCGCCGCCCGGCCGGAATGGGCATTCCGCGGCCTGTATGAGTTTTCGCAGCTTTTCCCCGGCGAAAAGGCCATTGTGCCGATCTTCATCGTGCCGGGGCTGATCTTGGTTTTCTTCGTAATCCTGCCGTTCATTGGGCGGACCGGTGTCGGGCATTACTGCAATATCGCTGCGACCCTGCTTTTACTCTCCGGAGTGGTATTTCTTTCATATCGCACGTTCGCCAAAGATGCCGCCAATCCGCAGCAGCAACAGGCGATTGCCGAGGAACAAGAGCAGGCCGATCGCACAATCGAACTTGCCCGGGCAAAAGGCATTCCGGCCACGGGCGCCTTGACCCTATTGCGCAATGACGCCAAGACCCAGGGACCAAGACTTTTCAAACAACAATGCGCCAGTTGCCACAATTATACGGATCGAAACGGCGCGGGCATTACGGCGGAAAAAACCTCCGCGCCGAATTTGTACGCCTTTGCCACTCGAGATTGGCTTGCCGGATTATTGAACCCGAAAACCATTGTCAGTTCCGATTATTACGGCGATACCAAACTGCGAAAAGACGTGATGGCAAATTTCGTCAAGGAAAATCTCGGCTCATTAGACGAAGAGGAGCGTAAGAATTTGCGGAAGGTAATCATTGCCTTATCGGCCGAGGCCCAACTACCGTCGCAGCAAGCGATTGACGCCCGAGACGCGGAGATTATCGAGGAAGGCCGGAAATTGCTGGTCGAAGATTTTAGTTGTACCGACTGCCACAAGTTCCGCGACAAAGGCAAGCTGGGCAATGCGCCCGATTTGACCGGTTACGGTTCGGCTCGGTGGACCGCCGCGATGATTGGCGATCCCAAGTCAAAAAGGTTCTTTGGCGACAAGAACGATCGCATGATCTCTTATGCCGAAACCGGCGACCCGGCAAAAGACGTCCTCAGCGAGCAGTCCATCAGACTTATCAGCGATTGGCTCCGCGGCCGGTGGTTTGAACCGGAAGCGAAAAAGTAACTACAATAAAATAATCAACACGGAGGCACGGAGTACACAGAGGAAAGAAACAACTTTTTTATCACGAAAAGCCGAAAGAACGAAAGCTTGAAAAAGATATTTTGTGTTTATATTTCGTTTTTTCGTGATTTCGAACTTTCGTGATGAAAAAGTAGAGAGATTTAGCCGTTTTTATTTCTGGTTTATTTCCGTCATTTTTTAAATACTGTTATTCTGCGTACTCCGTGGCTCGGTGGTAATTTCCAGTATCCCCCAAACACCTCATCTTGTCTATATTTCCGTCAAGCCCTGCTATAGGGCGGTAAATCTTACGGAAACGCTACAGTTTACCAAGTTTCTAGCCGATTTTATCAACACCATGTGGTGCCGACAGTGTCAACAAGACGTCCCTGCTATTGCAAGTTCTCCCGAGAGGAAGTTTTGCTGTCCGCGGTGTGGCGAGGCCGTAGGCGACCAATGCCCAGCGGATACGGACGCGAAAACATCCTCGTCTGATCCGCCGCCGGCATCCGCACGCGCTGAGGAAATGCCCACTAACGACTGTTGGGAACTCGACGATCGGTTATGGCAGATTGCCCAGGTGTTGCAGGTCGAAACGGCCCGGGGCCATCGCCGGGAAAAGGCCGACGGGGGTGAAGTAACGCGGTTCGATCAAGCCCATGAAATAAAGGCGTCGGGAACCGTTTTTAATCGTGGTTCAATAAATTCAAGTAAAAAAACGGTTCCTGACACCTTTATTTCCGCACTGATCTGGTCGGCATTGTCGCTGGGAACGGCGGCCTTGGTTTGCGGCGGAGTTTTGTTGGGTTGGTCGCTTTGGACCGGACGCGGCGAATTGTGGAGTATCGGATTGCCGATTGCCGTAGGCGGCATGATTTGTTTATTGATCGGACTGGCGCTGCAGATGAATCGCTTTTCGCGCGACAAGCATCATACGGTTTCCAAGCTCGACGAGGTGGACGAGAAACTCCGCGATCTAAAAACAACCGCCGCCTTTTTAGACGCCGGAGGCGGCCCGTCGTCCACGGCCTTTTACACGCATCTGGCCGGAGGCGCGAATCCCCAACTTTTGCTGAGCGATTTGAAAGGCCAACTGGACTTGCTGGCGATGAAGATCGGGGATAAGGAATAACAGTCTGTTGTGGTGCAGGCGTCTCGCCTGCGCCCGTTCGGACAATAAAGATAGTCTATGCCCTGAGCCGCTCAAGGATCTCGCTTAGGCAATCTTCTTTTTTCACCCGCCATTGTTTGAGAGTGTCGCGGTCGCGGACGGTAACGCTTCTGTCTTGCAGCGTTTGGCCGTCGACGGTGATGCAGAAGGGCGTGCCGACCTCGTCCTGCCGGCGGTAGCGGCGACCGACAGCGCCTTTCTCATCATAGAAAACGTTCATGTGCGGTTTCAACGCCGAATAGATTTCCTTGGCGATCTCGGGCATGCCGTCTTTTTTGACCAGCGGAAAAACGGCCGCCTTTACCGGCGCCAAACGGGGATGGAACTTGAGAAACACGCGTTTGGCGGGTTTGCCGTTTTCGTCGGGGGCTTCGTCTTCGTTGTAGGCCTCGCATAGAAAGGCCAGGGCCGCCCGATCCGCTCCGGCCGAAGGCTCGATCACGTGCGGGATGAATCGCTCGCGGGTTTGATCGTCGAAATAGGTAAGATCTTTTCCGCTTCCGCGATATTTCGGCTTGCCTTCGGTGTCGAGTTCCACCACGAGCGAGTCGCCCGATCGCACGAGTTTGCCTTCCGTATGGCTGCGGAGGTCGAAATCGCCGCGATGGGCCACGCCCTCCAATTCGCCGAATTCGCCGGGCGGCAGGAAAGGGAAGGCGTATTCGATGTCGGCCGTGCCGCAGGAATAGTGGCTGAGTTCCGCCTTTTCGTGATCGCGCAGGCGCAGCCGGTCGCCGGCCAGGCCCAGGTCCAGATACCACCGGTAGCGCCGATCGCGCCAGTACTTGTACCACTGTGGCGAGGTCGAAGGATGGCAGAAAAATTCGATTTCCATCTGCTCGAACTCGCGCGAGCGGAAGGTGAAATTCCGCGGGGTAATCTCGTTGCGAAAACTTTTTCCTATCTGCGCGATGCCGAAGGGAATTTTCACCCGGGTGCTGTCCAGGACGTTTTTGAAGTTTACGAAGATTCCCTGGGCGGTCTCGGGCCGGAGAAACGTCTTGCTGCTTTCATCGCGGATCGCGCCTGTATGGGTCTCGAACATCAGGTTGAATTCGCGGGGCTCGGTTATGGTTCCCAGGGTTTTTGCGTCCGGGCCGAGCACTTTAGAAAAATCC